>JBDNCK010000331.1:0-2834 GCA_046719675.1 Sphingomonadaceae bacterium
TGCCGGGCCGGCACAATGTGCAGAACGCGCTCGCAGCCGTGGCGGCAGCCGATCTGCTGGGGCTGTCGGATGCGGAAGTTCGCACCGGGTTCCAGCGCTTTTCGGGCGTGAAGCGCCGCTTCACCCTTGTGGGGAAGGTGCCGGTCGGCGGCGGGGCCGTCACCATCATCGACGACTATGGGCATCATCCGGTGGAAGTGCGGGCGGTGCTGGCGGCCGCGCGCGAAGGCGCGGCGGCGCGCGTCATCGCCGTCGTCCAGCCGCATCGCTTCACGCGCCTGCGCGACCTGTTCGACGAGTGGACGCTTGCCTTCAACGACGCCGATGCCGTGGTGCTGGCGCCCGTCTATCCGGCCGGCGAGCCGCCGATCGAGGGGGTGAACCACCTGGCCCTTGCCGAGGCGCTGAAGCGCGCGGGCCATCGGCAGGTGCTCGCCGTGGCCGGCGAGGAGGAGCTGGCCGCCACGCTCGCGCCGCTCGTGGGCGCGGGCGACATGATCATCTGCCTGGGCGCGGGCGACATCACCAAATGGGCAGCGCAGCTCCCCGCAGCGCTGGCGAAGGTGCTGGCATGATGGCGGCAGCGCAGGTGCTGATGCCGCAGCCGGCCGGGCGGCTCACGCGCAAGGCGCCGCTGGCGCCGCTGACCTGGTTCCGCACCGGGGGCGCAGCCGACTGGCTGTTCGAGCCGAAGGACGAGGCGGACCTTGCCGCCTTCCTCGCCGCGCTCGACCCGCAGGTGCCGGTGATGGCGCTTGGCCTTGGCTCGAACCTCATCGTGCGCGATGGCGGCGTGGAAGGGGTCGTGGTGCGGCTGGGCAAGGCGTTCGCCGGTGTTGCCGTCGAAGGCCTCGAGGTGACGGCGGGCGGCGGCGCTGCGGGGATTGCCGTTGCCTCTGCGGCACGCGATGCCGGAGTGGGCGGGCTTGCCTTCCTGCGCGGCATTCCCGGAACCGTGGGCGGCTTTGTCCGGATGAACGCCGGCGCCTATGGCACGGAAGTCGCCGACGTGCTCGTCGCGTGCACGCTCATCGACCGGCGCGGAGCAAGGCGGGTGCTGGCGCGCGATGCCATCGGCTTTTCCTATCGCCATTGCGATCTTCCCGCCGACTCGATCGTGGTCTCGGCCACGCTTGCCGGCGTCGCTGACCGGCCGGCTGCCATCCAGGCCGACATGGACCGCATCCAGGCCGCGCGCGAGGCTTCGCAGCCGCTGCGCACCCGCACCGGCGGCTCCACCTTCCGCAACCCGGAAGGCGCGAAGGCCTGGGAGCTGATCGACCGGGCGGGCTGCCGGGGGATGCGGCTGGGCGGCGCCCAGGTCTCGGAGAAGCACGCGAATTTCCTCATCAACACGGGCGACGCGACGTCGGCGGACATCGAGGCGCTGGGCGAGGCCGTGCGCGCGCGCGTGGCAGCGGCGACCGGCGTGCAGCTGGAGTGGGAAATCGCGCGGGTGGGCCGGGCATGAGGGTCACGGTGCTGATGGGCGGCTGGTCCTCCGAACGGGCGGTGAGCCTGGTGTCGGGCGCCGAGGTCGTGAAGGCGGCGCGCGCCCTGGGACACGAAGTGACCGAGCTCGACATGGGGGCGACGGCCGCCTCGGGGGGAAGCCTTGCCGACCGGCTTCTCGCCACGCGGCCCGATGTCGTGTTCAATGCGCTCCACGGGACGCCGGGCGAGGACGGGACGGTGCAGGGCCTGATGGACCTGCTTGGCGTTCGCTACACCCATTCCGGCGTGGCGGCATCGGCAGTTGCCATCGACAAAGAGCTGACCAAGCGCCTCCTGGTGCCGGCGGGAATCCGGATGCCGGCCGGGTGCGTGGTGGCCTCCGCCTCGTTGCACGCGGCCGATCCGCTGCCGCGCCCCTATGTGTTGAAGCCGGTGAACGAAGGGTCTTCGGTGGGGGTCGCCATCGTCACTGACGACGGCAACCTCGGCAATCCGATCGCGCGCGAGTCCCAGGGGCCGTGGAACCATTATGCCATGCTGCTGGCGGAGCCGTTCGTGAACGGGCTGGAGCTGACGGTGGCCGTGCTCGAGGATCCGCAGACCGGGGCGGCCGAAGCGCTCGCCGTCACCGAGCTCAAGCCGCGTTCCGGCTTCTATGACTATGACGCGAAATACACCGATGGGCTGACCGAGCATGTCTGCCCGGCCGACATTCCGGCCGACGTCGAGGCGCTGGCGCTGCGCTGGGCGGCCGACGCTCACCGGCTGCTTGGCTGCCGGGGGGTTTCGCGCAGCGATTTCCGGCACGACCCGGACCGGGGCACGCACGGGCTTTTCCTCCTGGAGGTGAACACCCAGCCGGGGATGACCCCGCTCAGCCTGGTGCCGGAGCAGGCTGCCGCGCGGGGGATCCCCTACGAGATGCTCGTCGATCGGCTGATCCGCGTGGCTGCTGGAGGTGGCGCGTGAACCGGCCGGCGCACATTGCGGCTTCCGGGGTGCGGGTGCCGGCTGCACCGCGGCGGATCTGGCGGCTGCTCTTCGGGCTGTTCGGCCTGCTTGCGCTCGTGGCGGTTGCCGTGTGGCTGACCGTGCTCGGCCATCCGCAGCGGATGCTGCATGCGCTGGCCGTGTGGAGCGCGGGCGCGGGCTTTTCGGTGCGCCAGGTGGTGGTGGAAGGGGACATGCACCAGCCGCGCCTGCCGCTCTATCGCGAAGTCCTCTCCGGGGGCACGGACGCGATGATCCTCCTCGACCTGCCGGACCTGCGGGCGCGGATCGAGGCGCTGCCCTGGGTGCGCGAGGCGCATGTGCGGCGACGCTGGCCCGACACCCTCATCGTGACGCTGGTGGAGCGCGAGCCGATCGCCATCTGGCAG
>JBDNCK010000332.1:0-2826 GCA_046719675.1 Sphingomonadaceae bacterium
CGTGCGCCTGTCCCGCCGGGCAGGCCAGCTGTTCCGGATCGGCCTTTCTGCCATCCTGCTGGCGGCCGTGGTGCGAAGCTTCCTCGTGCAGCCCTTCAGCATTCCGACCAGCTCCATGGAGCCGCTGCTCCAGCCCGGCGACTTCGTCATGGTGAACAAGGCCCGCTACGGCTGGTCGCTCGCCTCGCTTCCTTCCGCCGTCACCCGGTTTGCTGCAGGTGAGGCGGCTCTCGGCCTCGATCGCAAGGGCCGCCGCATTGCCGGTCGCGCCCCTGCTCGGGGCGACGTGATCCTCTTTGTTGGTGATCCCGTGCGCGGCCTGGATTATGTGAAGCGGGTGATCGCGGTTCCTGGCGACCGGCTTGCCATTGTCGATGGCGAGCTGTGGCTCAACGGCGAGCGGATCTCCTGCGATCCGGTCGCGCCCGACCTCTGCCGGGAGCAGCTGCCGGGCGGCCGCAGCCATCTGGTGCGGCCCGATCGCAGCGCGGCGGGCCAGCAGATGCCCGAGCTCCTGGTTCCTGCCGGCCACTATTTCGTGATGGGCGACAATCGCGGAAACAGCGCCGATAGCCGGCTGAGCGTGGCGGCGGGAGGACTGGGCTTCGTGCCCCATGAGCGGCTGGTCGGCGAGGCCCGCCATATCTTCTTCTCGATGGATCCCGAACGGCTGCGGCTCCGGCCCGGGCGCGTGGGGAGCCTCGTCGACTGATGGACGATGCCGCGTGGAGCCGGGACGTTCTTGGCCACACCTTCGCCGATCCGAGCCTGCTCGACCGCGCCCTGACCCATCGCAGCCTCGGCCCCGACAATTTCGAGCGGCTGGAATTCCTCGGCGATCGCGTGCTCGGGATGGTGATTGCCGGCCATCTCTTCCGCGCCTTTCCGCAGGAGCCGGAAGGAGGGCTCACGCGCCGCTTTCACCGACTTGTCAGCCGCGAGACCTGTGCGCAGGTCGCCCGCTCGCTGGGCGTGCCGGAGCGGGTGCGGCTGAATGTGCAGGCGCGCAGCGATGGCGGCGCCGACAGCGAGAACATCCTTGGCGACGTGATGGAAGCGCTCATCGGCGCGGTGTGGGCCGATGCCGGCGAAGAGGCGGCGACGGCGCTCGTGCTGCGGGCGTGGGGCGACCGGCTGCGGGGTTCGGCCGATGCCGTCAAGCATCCCAAGTCGCAGCTGCAGGAATGGGCGCTGGCCCGCAATCTGAGCCCGCCGTCCTATGAACTGGTGAAGCGCACGGGCCCGCATCACATGCCCCGCTTCCAGGTGCGCCTGACCGTCGGCGACCTGCCGCCGGTGGAGGCCAGCGGCAGCTCCAAGCAGGAAGCCGAGACGGAAGCCGCGCGTCTTCTGCTCGGGCGCGTGCTCCATGACTGAGCCTGCGCGCTGCGGCGTGGTTGCCCTCGTTGGCGCGCCCAATGCCGGCAAGTCCACGCTCGTCAATGCGCTCGTCGGGCAGAAGCTCGCCATCGTCAGCCCCAAGGTCCAGACGACCCGCACCCGGCTGCTGGGCGTAGCACTCGAAGGCAGCGCGCAGCTTCTGCTCCACGACACGCCGGGCCTCTTCGAGCCGAAGCGCCGGATGGACCGGGCGATGGTCGCCGACGCCTGGGAGGCGGCGCGCGATGCCGACATCATCCTTGCCCTGCTCGACTCGAAGACGGGCCTCTCGCCCGATGCCGGGCGGATGCTCGACCGGCTGTCGCAGGCCGAGACACATGTCTGGCTGGTCCTGAACAAGGTCGATCTGGTCGCGAAGGGCCGCCTGCTCGAGCTGGCAGCCGAGGCCAGCAGCCGGGGCCGGGCGGCAGAAACCTTCATGGTCTCGGCGCTGACCGGGGATGGCGTGGCCGACCTGAAGGCAGCGCTTGCCCGCGCCGTGCCCGAAGGTCCGTGGCTTTACCCCGAGGACCAGGTGACCGACGCGCCGGCGCGCGCGCTTGCAGCGGAGCTTACGCGCGAACAGCTGTTCCTCCAGCTCTCGCAGGAGCTGCCCTATGCAACCGCCGTGCTGCCCGAAAGCTATGAGGAGCGCGCCGACGGGTCGATCGTCATCCGCCAGCAGATCCTCGTCGATCGCGAAAGCCAGAAGGCGATCGTGCTCGGCAGGGGCGGCGCGCGCATCCGCGCGATCGGCGAGGCAGCGCGCAAGGCCATCGGCGAGGCGCTCGGGCGTCCGGCCCATCTCTTCCTGCATGTGAAGGTGAAACCCGACTGGGCCGAGGACAGCCGAACGCTCGCCGACCTCGGGTTCCAGAAGACCGACTGAGATGGAGGCGCTGGTTCTCTCCGTGCTCCCCCATGGCGAGCATGGCGCGGTCGTGCGCTTCCTCGGCTTCGAGGAAGGGCTGATCGCTGCCTTCGTGCATGGCGCCCGCAGCCGCAGGCGGCGCGCCGATCTCGCCATCGGGACGCGCGTGGCCCTTGCCCTGCGCCCGCGCGGCGAAGGCCAGCTTCCCACCGCAACGCTCGAAGCCGTCAGCAGCCGCGGCCTGCTCGCCTTCGATCCGGACACGGCGGCAGCCCTTTCCTATCTGGCGCAGCTTGTGTCCGACCTGCTGGCCGAAGGCGATTCCCATCCCCGCCTTGCCCATGCGCTTGACGCCCTGCTCACCCGCATGGCGCATCCCGGCTGGCTGGCGGACTTCGCCCGGTTCGAACTGCTGCTGCTTGCCGAGACGGGCTTTGGCCTTGATCTTGCCGCCTGCGCGCTCGGCGGCGCGCGTGGCGATCTTGCCTTTGTCTCGCCGCGCACGGGCCGGGCCGTCTCGCGCGCCATGGCGCAAGGCCAGCCCTGGGCCAGCCGGCTGCTGCCGCTGCCGCCCC
>JBDNCK010000333.1:0-2824 GCA_046719675.1 Sphingomonadaceae bacterium
ACGATCCCGACGCCGACGAAGGCGCCACCCTGCCGGAAGCCGGAGGGGATCCCTCACCGGCCGGGCCGGAGGCCCCGGAAGCGTCCGCAACCGGGCCGGCCCACCAGGCCGCGCCCCGACCTCGCCAGGCTCCCGCCGACCCGGCGGCCGCCGCGCGCCTCATGGGCATCCCGACCCCGCTCGCCCGGATCGAGGTGACGGTTGCCGTCGAAGTCGGGCGGACACGGATGCCGCTTGCCGAGCTTGTCTCGGTGGAGCCTGGCGCCCTCGTCTCGCTAGACCGGATGGCCGACAGCCCGGTCGATATCCTGGTGAATGGCAAGCCCTTCGCGCGCGGCGAGATTGTCGCCATCGGCGAGCAGTTCGGCGTGCGCATCACCGACCTGTGCGACCCCGGAGATGCCGCATGATCGGCGAGTTCCTGCTCCGGCTTCTGGTTGCCCTTCCGCTGGTGCTGGGCGTGGCGGTGCTCGTCCTTCTTGCCATGCGGCGGGGCTGGCTGCCCGTGCCGGGCCAGGTCGGCCCGATGGGGCCCTTCACGGCATCTGCCGGCCAGCCGGGCGAGACCCGCCTCGATCTTGTTGCCAGCCGCGCGCTGCAGCCGGGCGTGCGCGTGGCCGTTGTCCGCTACGCCGGCCAGGAGTTCCTGCTGGGTGTGTCCCCCCAGGGCGTGACCCTGCTCAGCCCGCAGGCGCCGGCCATGGCCCGCCCGGCCATCCTGGAGGTCGCACCATGACCCAGGCGCTGCGCCACCTCGCCCTGCTGTCGCTCGGCCTTGTTGCCCTGTTCGCAAGCAGCGCGGCCTCCGCCCAGGATGTGACCGGCGGCACGCTCTTCTCCGGCCTGCGCGCATTGGCCGAGGAAGGGGGCGACCGGGGCGCCCTGTCGCTTTCCCTGCAGGTCCTGCTCCTCATGAGCCTGCTGACGGTGCTGCCGTCCATCGTCCTCATGATGACGGCCTTCCTGCGCATCATCATCGTGCTGGCGATCCTGCGGCAGGCGCTCGGGCTGCAGCAGGCGCCACCCAACCAGCTGCTGATCGGGCTGGCGCTCTTCATGACCTTCTTCGTGATGCAGCCGGCGCTTGCCCAGATCAACATGGAGGCCGTCCAGCCATGGGCTGCCGACACGATCGGCGCGGATGTCGCGATCGCGCGCACGGGCGACGTGCTGCACGGCTTCATGATGGCAAACACCCGCACCACCGACCTCAAGCTCTTCGCCGATCTTGCCGGCTATGCTCCCTTCGCCTCGCCCGAAGAGGTGCCGATGCGCGTGCTGATGCCGGCCTTCGCCGTCTCCGAGCTCAAGACCGCCTTCCAGATCGGCGTGCTGCTGTTCCTGCCCTTTCTCGTCATCGACCTGGTGGTCGCCTCCGTGCTGATGGCGCTTGGCATGATGATGGTCTCGCCCATCATGATCGCCCTTCCCTTCAAGCTGATGCTGTTCGTGGCCGTCGATGGCTGGGCGCTGGTCATGGCCTCGCTTGCCGGCAGCTTCGCAGGCGGCTGAGCCAGCCATGGGGGAGGACATTCTCTACGACATGGCGCGCCACGGCCTCGTGGTGCTCACCATGGCAGCCCTTCCAGCCCTTCTTGCCGCGCTTGCCATCGGGCTCGTCATCGGGCTCGTGCAGGCGGCAACCTCGATCAACGAGGCAACGCTGACCTTCGTCCCCAAGCTGGTCGGAGTCTTCCTCGTGATGGGCCTCTTCGGCGGCTTCATCGGCGGGCTCGTCCTCGATTTCGCGCGCGAGACGATCGAGGCCATCCCCACGCTCGTTCGCTGACCCAATGCTCGACTCCGACCTCGCGCGTGCGGTCGCGGCACCCGAGGCCTTTCTCCTCGATCTCATCTGGTGCTCGCTGCGCACGGGAGGTGCGCTTGCACTTCTGCCCGCGCTTGGCGGCCAGGGCGTGCCGGTGCAGGTGCGGGTGGGGCTTGCCGGCGCCATCGGGCTGTTCGTGATGACGGGCGCCGATCCGCCCCGTCCGCCGGACGATCTCATCAGCCTTGGCGGCATGGTGGCAGCCGGAGGCGAGCTTCTGATCGGCCTTGCCGTTGCGGTTGCGCTCCATGCCGCCTTCGCGGCGGCACTCGTGGCCGGGGAGTGGATCTCGCAGGCCATGGGGCTCGGCTTTGCCACCGTCGTCAATCCGGGGGTCGGGCCGATGTCGGTGCTCTCCGCTGTCTTCCTGCTGCTCGCCTGGAGCCTGTTCCTCGCAGCCGGCGGGCATCTCCTCGTCATCGAGGTGCTGGTCGAAAGCTATCGGGCGATGCCGTCAGCCGGCGCCCTGCTCGAGCCCGAGCGGCTTTCGATCATCATCGCCTGGGGCGGGTTTGCCATGGCGTCCGGGCTCATTGCAGCGCTGCCGCTGGGCGGCGCCATGCTGCTCCTCAACATCGTGATCGCGATGGCGGCCAAATCCTCGCCCCAGCTCAACCTGTTTGCCGTCGGCTTTCCACTGATGCTCCTCGTCGGGATCGCCGGCCTGCCCCTTGCGCTGCCCGGCATGGCAGCAAGCCTCGGCAACACGCTCCTGGACCTTCAGGGCGCCATCCGGAGCCTGATCCTTGGCTGACGAACCCGACAAGGACCAGAAATCCGAAGCGCCGACCGAGCGCCGCAAGACCCAGGCGAAGCAGGAAGGCAATCTGCTCACCTCGAAGGAACTGGCAACCGCGATGGGCGGTGTTGCCGGCGCCCTCTGGCTGTTCCTCTTCGGGGACACGGTGGGGCGCCGTTTCCGCGACGCGGGCATCAACGCGCTTTCGATCGAACCGGGCGCGCTCGACGATTTCGAGCCAGTCCCGGCCCTCCTCG
>JBDNCK010000033.1:0-10543 GCA_046719675.1 Sphingomonadaceae bacterium
TCGGCGATGCGGGCGATGGATGCCGACAGGCTCCACCAGCGCGCCTCTGCCGCCATCGCCCGCAGCGCAGCCGCCGAGACGAGCACATCGGTCTCGTGGTCGGTGAAGCAGCCGGCAGGTGCCGCGCAGTCGAAGGCGGAAAGCGCGGCGGCAAGCCCGCTCGAGTCGCGCAGCTTCAGCCCCCGGCCACCGGCGTGGCGGAGCATGGCGCGGGTGTAGATTTCCACCACGGTCCGCTCGCCGGCCGGCGCGAACGGCCAGATGGCAAACCGGCCCTGCAGCCGGTGCAGCAGGCGCATGCCGGAAAAGCTGGCGCGGGCCACCTGCGCTGCTCCGACGCAATCGAAGACGGTCGCCGCCTTGCCGCCGCCCGCGGCATTGAAGGCCCGCTCGCACACCCGCCAGCGCAGGAACTCGCGCTTGGCGCCGTCTGCCTTCCCCATCCAGAAATGCGCGCGGGCCACGCCTTCCATGAAACCGTGGGCGCCGAGGTCAGGGTCGGCGGTGCAATGGCCGTCGACAAACGCCCAGAACGCTGCCGGGCAGGCTGGTGTGTCCAGGCCGGGCAGATAGGCGCCCCGGTCCAGGAAGGGCGGCGCGAAGGAAAAATCGCACCCGACGAGCGGCCGGCCGGGAAGCGCAAGAAGCCATGCGAGCACATCCTCGCGGGCCCATCCCCGCGCATCGGGCGGTGCAACGAGCGCTGGCGCGCCACAGTCTGCCTCCGCCACGGCCACCGCGATGCTGCGGTGCCGCCGCCCCCTCGCGCCCGTCCAGTCGATGGCCACAAACCGGTCGAACCGTGGAACCTTCGCGCTCCTGTCGGGTTGTTGCGCCATCACTCAAGGACAAGGAATGAAATCATGCTGAAGGGCGCTCTTCTCTGGGCGCTGGGTGTGCCCGGCGTCGTCGTCATCGCGCTGCTCGTGTTCGGGATCATCTAGACCGGTTTCCGCGCGGGGCGGGGAACCTCCGCTTCCCCGCCGGACGCATCCGCAAGGCCCAATCCGAACAGCCGCGCACGCCGCAACGCCGTCTCGAGGCCGGGCGACCAATGGCCCTGCCCGATCGCAATGATGGTGCGGCGCGTCACGCCGACGGCTGCTCCCGGCTGCTCAGGGATTGGCGCCATCACGACCCTTCGCCGGGCGCCACGCAGCGGAGCGCCAGCGCATGCACCCGGCCGGCCAGCAGATCCGCGAGCGCGGCATTGACCGCCCGCTGGCGGGCCACCCGGCTCATGCCGGCAAAGACAGGGCTTTCGACAAGCACGGAAAAATGGCTTTCGCCCGAGCCGTCGTCCCCGGCATGCCCGCGATGCTTCGCGCTGTCGTTCACCACCTCGAGGCGCGTGGGCGCCAGCGCGCGGCGCAGCCGCTCCTCGATCTCCGTTGCCATGCCTGCCATTGCGCCACGCTCCCAAAGCTGCCTTGCGCTGCCTATAACGCAGGGATGTCCGCGAAAGACAGACCAGCGCGCGGCGGCCGATTTCCCGGCGACCGACCCTGCGCCCACCCGGGCTGCCCCGAGGCCGGCGAGTATCGCGCGCCCGTGCGGCGACCGGGAAGCGCCTTCGCCCCGCCGTCCGGTCCGCCGGAATGGCAGTATTTCTGCCTCGCGCATGTGCGCGCCTTCAACGCGCGGTGGAACTATTTCGAGGGCATGAGCGCAGAGGAGATCTGGCAGGCGCAATCCCCCTATCCGCAGTGGAGCGAGGAGGCCGCGGCCTTCGCCCGCCATGCCGATCCGCGCCGCCCGGCAGGGACACTCGACGATCCGCTGGGTGTGCTGCGCTGGCGCACGGGCGATAAGCCACGCGCGGCCATTGCCCTTTCGGCGGAGGACCGGCGCGCCCTTGCCGTCCTGGGACTGTCCCTCGAAGCAAGCCTGGCGGAGGTGAAGCAGCGATTCCGCCAGCTGGTCCGCCGTTACCATCCCGACAGCAACGGCGGCGATCGCAGCTACGAGGAAAGGTTGCAGGAGACGATGCGGGCACATGCGCACCTGGCCGAAAGCAGCAGCTTCCGGGCCAGCCGCGACCAGAAGGACTGATCCCGACCTGCTGGACAGACTCGGCCCGCAAGCGGCATGTTCGGATGCCTGCAGGGGAGCTGGCGCATGGACATGCGAACGCGCGAGGAAGGGGAGGTGGCAACTGTGCGCGCCCCCGCGCCGCTGCGCGTGGCCGTATCCGTCGCTGGCGCGATCGCGCTGCTCGTCGCGCTGTATGCCGCGCTCGGCACCTGGGCGGCGCCGAAGCTGATCGCCCGGGAAGCGAAGGCCTGGGCAGAGCGCGAACTCGGGATGCCGCTTGGCCTGGGTGCCGTCCGGGTGGACCCGTTCCGCTTCACGGTGGACCTTGAGGATCTCGCGCTGCCGGAAGCCGAGCCGATGGTGTCGGCGCGTCGGCTGCATCTCGATTTCGCGGTCTCGACCCTGTTTTCGCGGACAAGACGGTTCGATCCGATCCGGGTGGAAGCACCCGAGGTCCGCGCGATCCTCGAGGAAGACGGAAAGCTCAACCTGGCGCGGCTGATCCCGCCGCAGGACGATTCCCCCGTCCCTTCGCTGCTGGTGGCCGACCTTGTTGTCGAAGGCGGACGAGCCCTCCTGCGCGACGAAACCCGCGCGCATCGCCCGGAGAAATGGCTGGACCCGATCGGCTTCCACCTGCGGGATTTCCGCACCGACTCCGAAGGCGGGCGGTTCTCCCTCGATGCGAGCAGTGCGCGCGGCGAGCGCCTGTCCTGGCAGGGCACGCTGTCGCTGGACCCGGTCGCATCGGACGGCCGGGTGCAGATCCGCGCACTCGAGGCCGGGACCGTTCATGATTTCTTCGGCGACCTGCTGCCGGGCCACCTGCGCGACGGCAGGATCGATGCCGACTTGCGCTACAGCGCAGCCTATGGCGCCGACGGTGTGCGGGCGACGGCCCAGGTCGCGGACATTGCCCTGTCGGGCGCCATGCTCTCCGGCAAGACTCGGTTCCACGCCGATGTCGCTGCCGAAGCGGTGCGGATCGGGGATCTCGAACTGGCGTATGTCGCGCCGCCGGATGCCGAGGCAGCCCTCACCTTCGCGGTTGGTCGCGTGGCAGCGAGCGGCCTGCGCGCGATCGGAACCGGCCCGGCTGCCGGGGAGCGCATGGCCCTGCGCGAGCTGGTCCTGGAACGGCTGGACTTCATGGCGGCGCCGCCGGGCATCGGAAGCGTGGCGCTCGCGGGGCTCGAGACGACCATCACGCGCGCCCCGGGCGGGGGGCTGTCGCTGCTGCGCTGGCTTCCCGAGCGGGCGGCCGAGCGGAAGGATGGCGAACAGGCGTCGACCCTGGCGCTTCCCGCGATCGGCAGCCTGCTGGTGTCGGACTCGGAAATCCGGGTGCAGGACCGCGCTGTCACCCCTGCTGCAAGCTGGACCCTGGCACCGATCCGCCTTTCGGCAAGGGCGGGCGAAGACGGTGTGCTGCAAGTGGAGGGGGAGGCCAGAATCAACCAGGCGACGCGGCTCGTCCTTGCTGGCGAGGTTGCGATCGCGGAGCCCTCCGCCGATCTTGCCATGCGGCTGACGGGGCTGCCGCTCGTGTCCCTCGTTCCCTACACGATCGACTATCCCGCGCTCGAGATCGTGTCCGGCATCGTCTCGGCGGACGGGCGCGTGCGCTATCGCGACGGGAGCGCGAGCTTTGCAGGCGCTGCAACCGTTGCCGACCTGGAGCTGGTGGAGACCTATGGGGGCACGGATCTCCTCCGGTGGAAGCGCCTCGTGCTGGGCGGCATCGAGGCCGACGCCCGCGCCGTCACGATTGCGCAGGCGCGGCTGGAGCAGCCCTATGGCACGATCCTGGTCCTGGCTGACGGCACGCTCAACACGCAGCGGCTTGTCACCATGAACCCGGAGCCGCTGGTCACGCCGGCAGCCGACGCGCAAGGCCCGCCGGTGCGCCGGACCCGTGCCGAGCGGCGGGCGCTTGCGCGCGCGCAGGAAGAGCAGAAGAAGCTGAAGGCGGCCGAGGCCCGGGCGGCGCTTGCCGCCCCCGTGCGCGCCCCGGAGCTGCCCCTTCGGATCGCCCGGCTGGAGTTGGCAGGCGGAACGCTCGACTTCGCGGACTATTCGCTGCGCCCGAACTTCGCAGCGCGGATCGAGGGGATAAGCGGTACCGTGGGCAATATCTCGAACGATCCGCGGACGCTCGCCAGGGTCGATCTCAAGGGGTTCGTGATCGACCGTTTCTCCCCCGTCACCATCGCCGGCGAGCTGACGCCCTTCCAGTATGACCGGCGCACGAAGGTCGACCTTGCCTTCCGCAACATCGAGCTTCCCGTGTTCAACCCCTATTCGGGCCGCTACGCCGGCTATGCGATCGCCAGGGGCAAGCTGACGACGGAGCTTGGCTATGCGATCGACAACCGGGCGCTTGCGGCCAGCCACCATATCGTCATCGACCAGCTGGAATGGGGCGAGGCGACCGACAGCCAGGACAAGGTGCCCCTGCCGATCCGCTTTGCAACATCGCTCCTCAAGGACCGCAACGGCGTCATCACCCTCGACGTGCCGGTGACGGGCACGCTCGACGATCCCGAGTTCCGGATGTGGCCGATCATCTGGAAGATGGTGGGCAATCTCATGGGGCGGGTGGTGACGGCCCCCTTCCGGGCGCTTGGCAATCTTTTCGGCGGGCGGGAGGATGTGGAGTTCATCGCCTTTGCGCCCGGAGATGCGGCCATCCCGGAGGAAGCGCGCGCCAACCTTGCCGGAATCGCGCAGGGACTGTCGGAAAAGCCCGAGCTTCGCCTCGACATTCCCGCCGGTCCGGCGCTGGCGGTCGATGCAGGGGCGCTTGCGCAGCAGCGGCTGGCCGCAGCAGCACTCGCGCGCGAGGCCGCAAAGGGGCAGGCCGCGACACCCGAGGCCCTTGCCGCCCTTCCGCCGGGCGAGCGGCTGGACCGGCTCGAGACCGTCTGGCGCCAGAAGCGCAAGACCCGCCCGGCCTGGCCCGAAGCCGAGGAGGAAGAGGATCGCGAGGCACGGCGCACCCGCCGGGCCGACTGGCTGGAGGCGGAACTTCGCGCCGATTTCGCACCTGCGGACGCGGAGCTGGCCGCACTCGGCCGGGCGCGCGCGGAGGCAATCCGAGGTGTCCTGGTCGACGCCCAGACGCCGGTGGACCCGGCGAGGATCTTCCTTGCTGCCAACGCCAGCGGCAAGGAGCAGGACGGACGGACCCGGATCGAGCTCAGGCTCGACGCGCGCTAGATGGCGAACACGAAGGTGCGCGCGCAGAATTCGCAATCGACCGAAACGGCGCCATCGGGCCCCCGCATCTGGGCACGCTCCGCTTCGGGAAAACGGAGGAGGACCGAGCGGATATAGTCTTCCGAGCAGCGGCAGCCGCGCGACAGGGACACCGCGGGCAGCACACGCACCTCGTCCTCGTGGAAGAGGCGCCACAGCAGCGCCTCGAGGGCAAGCGCCGGATCGAGCAGTTCCTCGGGCGTCAGCGTTGCGGCCAGCGCTTCGACATGGGCCCAGTCGGGATGGGTGTCTCCGACATGGAGGCGCTCTCTCCCCTCCTCGCTGCGGGCAAGGTGCTGCACGATGAAGCCGCCGGCGACCATCCGCCCGTCGGGCCTGCGCTCGGCGGCCAGCCGCACGAGCGTGGGTATCTGCTCGGAGCTGGTGAAATACCCCTGCGCGGCACTTGCAAGCGATGGCCCTTCCAGCGCCACGATCCCCTGGTACCGCTCGGCCGACAGCGTCTGGTCGAGCGTGATGACCAACCGGCCCTCGCCGAAGATGTGGGCGAGATCATCCTCCGGCAGCAGCCGCTTGTCGGGATCGACGGCCACATAGCCGCGCAGCGCGCCTGCTAGATAATCGGCAACCAGCAGCCTGACCGGCCCTTCGCGCGTGCCGGACGGCTGCGCCTGCACGGTCACCTGTCCCTCGTCAGGGCGCAGCACGGCCCCCATCAGCGCTGCAAGGGCAAGCGTTTCCGACAGCAGCCGCGCGGGCGTTTCCGCATAGGCATGGGCAGCGAGGATCTCCTCCGCGACATCCCCCAGCCGCACGATGCGCCCGCGCGCGTTGCGCGCCGGGATGAGGAAGCCCAGCACCCGGTCGGTGTCGGTCACGGGAGCTGGCCGAACATCCACAGGAGGATTGCCTTCTGGGCATGGATGCGGTTCTCGGCCTCGTCCCAGACCGCGGACTGCGGGCCATCGATCACGCTGTCGGTCACTTCCTCGCCGCGATGGGCAGGAAGACAGTGGAGGAACACGGCATTGGGCCTGGCAGCTGCCATCAGCATCGGGTTCACCTGGAAGCTGCGCATCGCGCGGCGGCGGGTGTCCGCCTCGGCATCGCCCATGGACACCCAGGTGTCGGTGACGACGACCTCGGCGCCGCTGACCGCCTCGAACGGATCGTGGGTGACGAGGACTTCGGCCCCCCGCGCGCGCGCCGCCGCCACGACTCCGGCGTCCGGCTCATAGCCTGGAGGCACGCCGATCCGGATGGCAAAGCCGGCCAGCCCGGCTGCCTCCACCAGCGAATGGCAGACATTGTTGCCATCGCCCAGCCACGCCCAGTATGTGCCGGCAACCGGCGCCCGGCGCCATTCCTCCACCGTCATCAGGTCGGCCACGGCCTGACAGGGATGCGAGCGGTTGGTCAGCCCGTTGACGACCGGCACGTCGGCCGCGGCCGCGAAGGCCTCCATGTCCCCATGATCGCGCGTGCGCAGCATCACCGCATCGACGAAGCGCGACAGGACTCGGGCGGTATCGGCGATCGTCTCGCCGCGGCCCAGCTGCAGGTCGCCCGCCGCAATGGTGATGGCGCTGCCGCCCAGCTGGCGCATGGCGATGTCGAAGGAAAGGCGGGTGCGGGTGGAGGGCTTTTCGAAGATGCTGGCAAGCACCCGCCCGGCAAGCGGCGCGGCATCGTCGGCCGCGCCCATGGGCAGGCCGGCGCGTGCGCGCTTCAGGGCGTGCGCCATGTCGAGGATCCGCCGCAGGTCGGCAGCGCCGGCATCGCCAAGCGACAGGAAATGCCGGGGGGCGCCCACGGTCAGGCCGCCTCGGGCACCTTGTAGGCAGCCGCTGCTGCCGAAAGCCGTTCGATGCACTCGCGGATATGTGTCTCCTCGATGACGAGGGGAGGCAGGATCCTGACGACATTGTCGGCAGCCGCCACCGTCAGCAGGCCATGCTCGCGCAGATGCGCGACAAAGGCGCGGCTGTCGGTGCGCAGCTTGATTCCCAGCATCAGGCCCATGCCGCGCACGCCTTCGAACAGGTCGTGGTTCCCGATCATCTGCTCGAGCCCGGAGCGCAGCCGGGCCGCGCGCGCACGCACCTGCGCGAGAAACTCGGGCTCTGCCACCACGTCGAACACGGCATTGCAGGCCGCCATCGCCAGCGGGTTGCCGCCATAGGTGGAGCCGTGGGTGCCGACCGTCATGCCGCTGGCGGCATGTTCGGTTGCAAGGCAGGCGCCCACCGGAAAGCCGCCGCCGATGCCCTTGGCGATCGCCATGATGTCAGGCGTGATTCCATATTGCTCATGGGCGAACAGGGTGCCGGTGCGCCCGACGCCGCACTGCACCTCATCGAGGATGAGGAGGAGCCCGTGGCGGTCGCACAGCTGGCGCAGGCCCTGGAGGAAGGCCTCCGAGGCCGGCCGGACACCGCCTTCCCCCTGCACGGGTTCCACCATGATGCCGCCGATCGAGGAGTCGATCGCAGCCTCCGCGGCGGCCAGGTCATCGAAGGGCAGCACGCGAAACCAGTCGGGCAGCGGCTCGAACCCGTCGCGCAGCTTGGCCTGGTCGGTTGCAGCAATGGCCGTCAGCGTGCGGCCATGGAAGGCGTTGGAGAAGGTGAGGATGCGAAAGCGCTCCGGCCGGCCGGCAACGACATGGTGGCGGCGGCAGGTCTTGACGGCGCATTCGATCGCCTCGGCGCCAGAATTGGTGAAGAACACGGTATCGGCGAAGGTGAGGTCCACCAGCCGCCGGGCGACCGATTCCTGCTGCGGCGAGCCATAGAGGTTGGAGACATGGACGAGCGTGTCCAGCTGCTCCTTGAGGCGGGCGGTGAAGTGCGGATGGCTGTGCCCCAGGCAGTTGACCGCGATCCCGGAGGCGAAATCCAGCCACTGCCGGCCGGCCGCGTCATAGAGATAGCAGCCCTCGCCGCGCACCGGGGCGACATCGGAGCGACCATAGACGGGCATCAGGACGGGAATCATCGCGCAGGCACCTTCGTCGGGAAAAGAGCAGCGGCGGCCAGACCCGCGTCTGCCGCCGCATGCGGAGGCAACTAGCGGCTCAGGCCTTCACTTTCCACCCCGTTTTGAGCGCGAAATGGGCTGCGACCCAGAGGACCACGCACAGGCCCCCGACCACCGCAATCCCTGTCCATGGATCGGCTTCGGCCACCCCGATGAAGCCGGCGCGGAAGCCGTCGATCATGTAGAAGAAGGGGTTGGCGCGCGAAATCGCCTGGATGGATTGGGGCAGCCGGTCGATGGCGTAGAAGGTCCCCGACAGCAGGGTCAGCGGCTGGACGACGAAGTTGGTAACGGCCGCGCCATGGTCGAACTTGTCCGCCCACAGGCCGGTCAGCACGCCCATGAGACCGAGGAGCACGCCGGCCAGCGTTCCAAAGACAAGCACCAGCGGCAGGCTGGCGATCGAGACCGAAACCCCCGGCCACAGCGCCATCGCCCCCCACACGGCAAGCCCCACCGCCCAGCCGCGGGTGACGGCGGCGGCCACGAAGCAGAAGATGACTTCGCGCACCGAAAGCGGCGGCATCAGCACGTCGATGATGGTGCCCTGCACCTTGCCGATGATGAGCGAGGAGAGCGAATTCTGGAAGGCGTTCTGGGCAAGTGCCATCATGATAAGGCCGGGCGCGAGGAAGCTGCCGTAGGGAACGCCGAGCACCTCGCGCTTGATGCCGCCAAGCGCCACCAGGAAGATCGCCAGGAACAGGAGCGTGGTCACCGCCGGCGCCCACACCGCCTGCAGCTGCACCTTGAAGAAACGCCGCACCTCCTTCAGATAGAGGGTGCGGACCCCGACCCAGTTGATCCCCCGCAGCACCGGCTCGCCCGGCGCGTGGAACAATGGGACGGGCGGTTTCGCATGATCGTTCACCGGGCCGCCCTAGCGTGGAGCAGGGGCGCCCCTCAAGCCGAGAGACATGAAGATGGCCTGGACGGAGGAGCGGATCGCCCTGCTCACGAAATACTGGCAGGAAGGCCACAGCGCCAGCCAGATCGCCGAGGCGCTGGGCGAGGGCCTGACCCGCAACGCCGTCATCGGCAAGGCGCACCGGCTGGGGCTTGCTGCGCGGCCCTCACCGCTCAAGGGCGCCGACGGCAAGGAGGAATCGGCCCCGAGGGCCCGCAAGCGCGCAGCGCCGGCCGAACCGGCAGAAGCGCCAGAGGCTGAGCCGGCCCCGGCTGCGCCCGAGCCCGTCGCCGAAGCGCTTGCCCCTTCTGCTCCGGCAGCACCGGCAAGGCGCCGGACCGCCGCGCCGAAGACGACGCGGGTGACCCTGCTCGACCTCAACGACCGGATCTGCAAATGGCCGATCGGCCACCCGGACGAGCCGGACTTCCACTTCTGCGGTAAGCCGGTGGCGCCCGGCTTTCCCTATTGCGCCGAACATTGCCTGCTCGCCTATCAGTCGCAGCAACCCAAGCGGGATCGGCCGCCCGGTCCGCCGCCGCCGTTTCGCCCCAACCTGCCGCGCCCGCGCTGAGGATCGACCCGGAAGCCGTCAGCCGGGCCGCTGAAGGGGAGCCGGATTGCCGCCCATGCCCGCAGGGTTCGGTGTGCCGCCGCCGCCGGCCGGGTGGCACGCCATCCACGGCCGCATCCCGGGCGTGCCAGCCTTGTCCCTGAGCGGCCTCAAGCGCCGGTCCGGTCTTGCAGCGCAGCTGGCCTCGGCTAGCATGTCCTCGGAGGGAAGAGCGATGATCGAGAGAGCGTGCGCGGCCGCGTGCGGCGTCTGTCGTGATGGCAGGCGGCAGGCCATGTTTCCGCGGCCGGCCGCGGGGCGCGCGAGATGGCAGCGCGTCTCAAGCTGAAGCTGCAGCTGCTGCGCGAAGACGAGATCGCGCTCGGGCCGGGCAAGGCCGACCTTCTCGAGGCCATTGCCGCCCATGGCTCCATCTCGGCGGCCGGGCGTGCGATGGGGCTGTCCTATCGCCGCGCCTGGCTGATGGTGGACACGATGAACCGCTGCTTTTCCGAGCCGCTGGTTGCCACCCGCAGGGGCGGGCCGGGCGGGGCGCGCCTTACCCCTGCCGGAATGGAGACGCTTGCGGCCTATCGCGCGCTGGAGGCGGCGCTGGACAAGGCCGCTCACGCACCGGGCGCGCAGCTGCTCGCGCGGCTCAAGCCATCCGGCTCCTCATGAAGGGCGCGTCGTCAAGGTCGAGCGCGCGGCGCACGGCAGCACAGGCAGGCCGGGCAAGCACGTCGGCCGGCGCGCCTTCCTGCAGCAGCCTGCCGCCTTCGAGCACCAGC
>JBDNCK010000334.1:0-2813 GCA_046719675.1 Sphingomonadaceae bacterium
GCGGGAATCTCCATCGGTTCAGGCGAACAGGATCTGGCGCAGCCGCTTGCGGGTCGCAATCGACCATGGGTCGGCCAGGCCGACGGACTCGATGAGCTTGAGCAGGGTTTCGCGCGCCTTGCCGTCATTCCAGTCGCGCTCTGCCGAGACGATCGCGAGCAGATCGTCGGCTGCTGCATCCCGGTTGCCGCGGGCAAGATGGGCCGAGGCCCGGTCGAAGCGGGCCTGATGATCCGACGGGTCGGCCTGCAGGCGCGCTTCCACCTCTGCAAGTTCGCCTGCCGCCGGCGCGCTGCGGGCAAGCTCGAGGGCTGCACGCGCCTGCTGGACGACGGGTTCCCTGCTGTCGGCCGGGACGGCCGAGAGCGCTGCCTGCGCCCCCTCCACCTGGCCAAGCGCCAGCAGGGCCCGGGCGTAATGGCCCGCGATGTCGGCGCGGTCCGGATGCTCGCGCAGCAGTGCCCCAAAGGCCTCCGCTGCAAGTTCCGCATCCCCTCCCGCGAGGGCGTCGGCAGCCGCTGCGACCATGGCGTCGAGAACGGCTTCCGCTGCGTCCGGCGGAAGCGCCGAGAGCAGCTTCTCGATCATTGCCCGGATTTCCCGCTCGCCCTTCACCCCAACGAAGCCGTCGACAGGACGCCCGCCGAGAAAGGCATAGACGGTGGGAACCGACTGGATGCGGAACTCCTCGGCAAGGAGTCGGTCCTGGTCGATGTCGATGACGACCTGGCTGACGCGCCTGTCGCCGACGGCGGCAATGGCGCGGTCGATGACCGGGGCCAGCTGCTTGCAGGGCCCGCACCACTCGGCCGTGAAGCGCACCAGCACCACGCCGCCGAGCGAGGCCTCGAGCACGTCCCTGCGAAAGCGGTCCACCGCTTCCTTATCCTTCGCGTTCAAGGACAGGCTGGCCATTGTCTCAATCCCCTCGAAACCGGAACGTCGCGTGCCATATGGGCGCCTCGGGCGCGCGATGGAAGGGGCTCGCGCCGTGCGGGCGGAAGCGTCTGCGGCTTCCTGCACATGGGGCTTGCGCCCCCTGGCGTTCCCCGCTAACGCCGCCGTCCTTGCTGGACGATGCGGGCGTAGCTCAGGGGTAGAGCACAACCTTGCCAAGGTTGGGGTCGAGGGTTCGAATCCCTTCGCCCGCTCCAGGAAGACGGGCAAGTTCGTGGTGCGGCGCTGTGCCAGTCATGCTGCGGCAAGCTGCCCGCGTCCATGGGTTGACCCATGGACGGTCTCTCCCCAAGTGGCCGTCTGATTGATGGGAAAGCCTGACGCGGTGACGCGCGGGTGCTTGAGGAGAGGACTGGATGATCCGTTCTGCACTGTTCGTTGCCGCTGCGGCCGGCTCGCTTCTGGCGGCGCCTGCCATGGCCCAGATGCCCAAGGGTGACCCCGCCGCCGGCCAGAAGGTGTTTGCCCAGTGCCGCGCCTGTCACGTGACGGACAAGGGCGTCAACCGCGTGGGGCCGTCGCTGCACGGGATCGTCGGCCGCAAGGCTGGCACCGTTCCCGGCTTCAAATATTCCAAGGCCAATGCCGAGTCGGGCGTGACCTGGACCGAGGAAAACCTGTTCAAGTATCTGGAAAATCCGCGCAAGTTCATTCCTGGGACGACGATGGCGTTCGCCGGCATCCGCAACCCGCAGCAGCGGGCGGACCTCATCGCCTGGCTGCGGACGCAGAAGTAGGCAGGCCGAAGCAGGCGCTGGCGGCTCAGCCGAGCCGCCGGCGCATGTCGGCAAGGTGCGCCGGCAGCGAAAGAGCCAGGAACAGCGCGATGAGCTGCCAGGGCCCGCCTGCCAGCGCAACACGGAGCGCAAGCAGCAGGAACAGGCCCGGCAGCAGGGCCAGCAGGAGCGTCTGGCGCCGCCGGCTGCCCGCAAACAGCATGACCAGCAGCATCTCGAGCGCCAGCACGGCAAGGACCACGTCCACGGCGCGGCCGCTTGCGAAGAAGTCCGTCATCCGAACGGCGCGTTCAGGCGGACGATTTCCCAGTTGAGCAGGCCGGCAAAGCCGACCCATACGAGATAGGGCACGAGGAACGCGGCTGCGCGCCGGTCATGCCGCCGCACCACGGCGATCAGCCACGCCACCGAAAGCGCAAGCAACACGACTTCAACGAGCGCCCAGTCGGGGCGCTGAAGGCGGAAGAAGAGCAGGCTCCAGCCGATGTTGAGGAAACCGTTGAGGGCGAACAGGCCGACGACCCAGTCCGCCGAACGGTGATCGGGTGCCGCGCGCCAGGCAAGCACGGCGGCAATCGCCCACAGCGCGAGAATGACGGTCCAGATGATGCCGAAGGCCGCATCGGGCGGAGTCCAGTCGGGCTTGGCCAGGCTTCGGTACCAGGGGCCGATTTCGGTCAGCGTGGAGCCGAGAAGGGCGATGAGCAGCGCGGCAAGCGCCCCGACGATGGCCGGAACGATCGAGGCCCGGCTCGTCCTGATCATCTGAGCGAACCCACGAGATGCCCCAGGTCCTTGAAGAAGATCCGGGCATGGGCCGCCGGGCGCGCGCGAACCAGCTTCTTCTCCGTATAGGCCTGCCAGGTGAGATACTGCACGTCCGGGTCCTCGCAGATCTTCACGAAACGCTCGCGGCGCTTGTCGGAGTTGTACCAGAAATATTGCATGATGCCGAGGATCCAGAAGACCTTGCCATGCTCCTTCATGAAGCGCTTGCGCGCGGTCGCAAGGGCCTTCGGGCGCCCGGTCGCAAGGAATTCGAGCACGCCTTCCGCGGCATACTGGCCGCTCGTCATCGCGTAATAGATGCCTTCGCCCGATGCCGGCGCCACCAGATCG
>JBDNCK010000335.1:0-2789 GCA_046719675.1 Sphingomonadaceae bacterium
GCGCGCGGATCCGTGCGTGGGCGGCCGCCGTGATCGGCCAGCGCCAGGCAAGGACCGCGCCGGTCACCCCTGCCAGCAGCGGCGGAACGATGAACAGCAGCAGCAGGCCGCTGATCGCACGGCCCTCGTTGACGGCATCGGGCGCGGGATCGAAGCCGAACAGGCCCAGCAGCGGATAGAGAAGGCCCACGGGCAGCGCATAGCCGAGCTTGGCGGTTGCGTTCACGAAGGCATAGGCAAGCGCCGTCGTGTCGCGCGCGGCTTCGTCGGCTTCGCGCCGGTCGAGCGCCTGGGCGTCGAGCAGGTCGGCGAGCATGGCGCGCAGCAGGAAGACCGGTGCAGCAAAGGGAATGCCGGCAACCGCCATGCCGAGTCCTGCCACCGGGATATTGTTCTCCGGCAGCAGGAAGATTAGCGCCTGCACCAGCCCCTTCCAGCCGATCGCGATCCCCACGGCGCGGTGCTTGCCGATGCGGGTGGCAAGCCGCACCCAGAGAGGTGCTGCGACGAGGCCGGCGGTGAAATAGAAGAGGAGGAGGATCGAGGTCTCGCCCTGGCTGTAGCCCTTCACCTGGGTGAAGAAGAAGATGAAGAGCGCGCCCGTGATCGCCGGCACGAGCGCTGCCAGCAGGTCGATGCCAAGCAGCAGCAGCATGCGCCGGTCGGCGAGCACCCTGCCGGCGGCCGCCAGGCTGAAGGCGGCGCGCTCGGCCAGGGCCTCGCCTTCGGGCACCCGGGTGATGGTCAGGAGCGCGGTCGGCGCCAGCAGCGCCAGCACGAACAGCCCCATCGCCTGGACACCGGCTGTCGAATCGCCGCCACCCAGCCGGAACACGAGCGGCGGGACGATGAGCACCAGCAGGGTGCCGGCGACGTTCATGGCCGTCCAGAAGCCGAAGATGCGGGCGCGCTCGGCATAGTCGGCCGAAAGCCGCGCCCCCCAGCTGGTCTGCGCGAGTCCCGCCATAGAAAGGCCGAGGGAAAGGGTGAGAAGATAGCCGAGCGTCTGTGCGGCCGTCACCCCCGGCTTCGCCATGAACAGCAGCCAGATGCCGCCCGCAAGGACGATGGCGCCGGCCGCCAGCCACAGCCGGAACTGACCGAAGCGGGTGCGCGTCTGGTCCATGAGCGAGCCGAGCATCGGGTCGAGCGGGATGTCGATGAGCCGGACCAGCGCGAACAGGAAGCCGACGGTGCCGATCGAAAGCCCCAGCGTTCCCGAATAGTGCGGCGGCAGATAGACGACGAGCGGCAGCCCAAGGGCAGCAATCGGCAGGCATGGGCCGCTCCAGGCAAGGATCCGTGCAGTCGGAACCCGCACCCCCGTCTGACCTGCCATGCCCAGTTCAGCGCGCCCTTCCCTTTCGGTCCCCTCTCGCCCAATAGCCAGCCCAATGTCCAGCGCGGAACTGGCGAGCGGGGGCCGGCAGAATGTGTTCGGCTATGTGATGCGGCTGATTGCCCGCATCCCGTTCCTCGTGGTCGGCGGCCGCCTCTATGGCGCCGAGGAGCTGGGCCGGTTCGCCTATGCAACGATCACGGTGGAGTTTGCCGCGGCACTTGCCCTCGTCGGGCTGAAGCGGGGCATCGCACTGGCACTCGCCCGGAAGAAGCAGCCCGACACCCATGTGCTGGCAGACGCCATGCTTCTGATCGTGGCCGTCGGCACTGCCATCGGCGCAGTGCTATTCCTCTTTCCGACGCTCCTCTTCCCGACGGGCCTGCGTTTCGAGTGGGAGCGGTTTCTCGCCCTCCTCGTCATCGTCATCGCCGTCCTCGACCTGCTGCTCTCGGGCCTTGCCTTCCACAGGCGGATTGACGTGCAGGTGATGTCCCGCAGCCTCGTCGAGCCGTGGGTGCTCTCCATTGCCGCGATCGGTCTTCACTTCACGCCGCTGGAGCCCGGCGGCCTGCTCATCGCCTATGTGCTGGCGCTGATCGCCGCCTCGGTCGTCGCCTGGATTCCCGCCTTCCGCCACTTCGGCCTGCCCGAAGGCTGGCGGCCCAGCCTTTCCCGGATGTCGGCGATGGCGCGCGAGAATCTCCCCGTCGCCGGCGCCGATGTCATCGACTGGTCCTCGCGGCGCATCGACCTCTTCATCCTCGGCCGGTTCGCGTCCGCCGAAGTCGTGGGGATCTACTATGTCGCGCAGCAGATCGCCTCGCTTGCGGGCCGGCTGCGGACCAGCTTCGATCCCATCCTGGCGCCGCTTCTTTCGCAGGCGCTTGCCGGCGGCAGGCCGAAGGAGGCCGCCGCGCATCTTGCGCAGGTGGGCTTCTGGGTCATCACCATCCAGCTGTGCGTGGTGATGATGATCGGCATCGGCAGCGAAGGGACGATGGGCCTGTTCGGGCCCGAGTTCGCGGCCGGCGGGATCGTCCTCCTCCTGCTGCTGCTTGCCGAGCTTGCCGCCAGCCAGGCCTCGATCGCCGAATCCGCGCTCATCTACACGCGCCGGCACCTCAATCTTCTCATCAGCCTGTTCGCGCTCGCGGTGGAAGCGGCCGTTGCCATCCTGCTGGTCCCCGTCTGGGGCGGCGCCGGGGCGGCAGCCGGCCTCTTCGCTGCCATGCTGGTGATGGCCGTCTTCAAGCAGATCCTGATCGTGAAGACGCTCGGCACACCGGTTCCCATGTGGCGGCTTTCGATCCTTGCCTGCGCGGCGCCGGCCTTCCTCTACGGCTGGGCGACGCTGGTGCTGCTGCCCGAGGCCGCGCACATGTTCGCAACCGGCTTCGGGGTTCCCGTCATCTTCTTCTTCCTGCTGTGGCGCTTCGCCTTTACGGAG
>JBDNCK010000336.1:0-2783 GCA_046719675.1 Sphingomonadaceae bacterium
ATCGATCTGACCGGCCGCAACGAGCGGGCGATTCCAACGCCGCTCGACGCCAGCGACCCTTCGTGGAGTTCGCTGCTTCCCTGATGGAACAAGCTGCTTTTTCCTTCATTTTCGGTGCAGGATTTGCGATGTAGGGCCAAGATGAACGGGCTCGAAAGGGCCCTGGGACTGAGGGGAGCTTTTCATGAACGGCCGTGCCCTTGTGCTGCTCACCGTGTCGGGTGCACTTCTTGTGTCTGCGTGCGCGCGCAAGCGCGAGGATCTGCCGCCAGCGCCGCCGCCGCCCACTGCCCCGGTCGCGCCCGCGGAAACCGCTCCTCCCGCAGTTGCGCCCACCAACATTCCCGGCTCGGTTGCCGACTTCATGGCCCGCGTCGGCTCAGACCGCGTGTTCTTCGCGCTCGACCGCTACGATCTCGACGGCGACGCACGTGCCATCCTCGACCGCCAGGCGGCCTGGCTCAACCAGTATGGCAATGTCCGCTTCACCATCGAGGGGCATTGCGACGAGCGCGGCACGCGCGAGTACAACCTCGCGCTGGGCGAGCGGCGGGCGAACGCCGTTCGCAACTATCTGGCATCCAGGGGCGTGGCCGCCAACCGCATGACCGTCATCAGCTACGGCAAGGAGCGCCCGGCCGTTGATGGCGCGAACGAGGATGCCTGGGCCCAGAACCGCCGGGCGGTCACGGTGCTGACATCGGGCATGGCGGGCTGATTATCCGACCGGTAAGGTCCGACTTCCCACGTCGGCCCCCACGGGCTATAGCCGCGCCATACGAGGTTCCGGGGTATGGCCCCGCATGGAGACTGGCATGAGCGTTCGCCCCTGGCGGGACATAGTGCGCCGCAAGTCGCGGCAGATCATGGTGGGCCGCGTGCCCGTGGGCGGGGACGCGCCGATCACCGTCCAGACCATGACGAACACGCCGACCGAGGATGCGAAGGCGACGATCGACCAGATCCGCCGCTGCGAGGAAGTTGGCGCGGACATCATCCGGGTGTCCTGCCCGACGGAAGAGGCAACCGCGGCGCTTCCGCTCATCACGCGGGCCGCGCGCGTGCCGATCGTGGCGGACATCCATTTCCACTACAGGCGCGCGCTCGAAGCTGCCGACGCGGGTGCGGCGTGCCTCCGGATCAACCCGGGCAACATCGGGTCGATGGAGCGGGTGAAGGAAGTGGTGCGGGCCGCCAAGGCCAATGGCTGCGCCATCCGGATCGGCGTGAACGCCGGCAGCCTCGAGAAGCATCTTCTCGAGAAATATGGCGAGCCCTGCCCGGAGGCGCTGGTCGAAAGCGCGCTCGAACATGCCAGGCTCTTGGAAGATGCGGACTTCCACGAGTTCAAGATCAGCGTGAAGGCCTCCGACGTGTTCCTGGCGGTTGCCGCCTACAATGAGCTGGCCGCGCGCACCGACTATCCGCTGCACCTTGGCATCACCGAGGCCGGCGGCCTGATCGGCGGGACCGTCAAGTCCTCGATCGGCCTTGGCATGCTCCTCTGGTCAGGCGTGGGGGACACGATTCGCGTTTCGCTTTCGGCCGAGCCGGAGGAGGAAGTGAAGGTCGGCTTCCACATCCTCAAGAGCCTCGGCATTCGCGCGCGCGGGGTGAAGATCGTCTCCTGCCCGTCGTGCGCGCGGCAGGGCTTCGACGTCATCCGCACGGTCGAGACGCTCGAGGCGCGGCTTGCCCATATCACGACGCCCCTGTCGCTTTCCGTCCTCGGCTGCGTGGTGAACGGGCCCGGCGAGGCGCGCGAGACCGACATCGGGCTGACGGGTGGGGGGAACGGCCGCCACATGGTCTATCTGTCCGGCGTGACCGACCACCATGTGACCGACGAGCGGATCATCGATCACATCGTCGAGCTGGTCGAGAAGAAGGCCGCCGAGATCGACGCGGCCAACGAACAGGCAGCTTTGCGCGCGGCGGAGTGAAGGGAAGGGCAGCAGGGCGCCCCTGGCGCACCTCTGGCCCCGATTGCTTGAGCCCGATTGCTCAGACCGGGGCGCCGAGGTGCGGCTTGGGTTCGATCTCGATCTCGCCGGCAGCAGCGCGGCTGGCGCGCTCGATGGCGGCCAGGATCAGCTTCTCCGCCTTGGCACGGCCGCGCCAGCCTTCGCAGCGCACCCACTTGCCCGGCTCCAGATCCTTGTAATGGCTGAAGAAATGCTCGATCTGCTTGAGCAGGATGTCGGGCAGGTCCGAGAATTCCTGGACTTCGGTATAATAGGGGTGAAGCGTGTCCACCGGCACGCACAGCAGCTTCTCGTCCGGCCCGGCATCATCCGTCATCATCAGCACGCCCACGGGCCGCACGCGCGCAATGCAGCCCGGGATGAAGGGGGTGCGGGCAACCACCAGCGCATCGAGCGGGTCGCCATCCTCGGCGAGCGTGTGCGGAATGAAGCCATAGTTGGCCGGATAGCGCATGGAGGTGTGGACGATCCGGTCCACGAAGAGCGCGCCGGAGGCCTTGTCGAACTCATATTTGACGGGCTCGCCTCCGAGCGGGCATTCGATGATGATGTTGACGTCGGTGGGCGGGGCCTTGCCGGTCGGAATCTGGTCGATGCGCATGGCGATCCTTCTCGATTTGCGGCCAGGGCGTCCGCCTAGACGGGGGAAAGGGGGGCTGCAATGGCCTGGGCGGCACTGATTTTCGCGGGGCTCATGGAGGTGACCTTCACGACCTTTCTGCGGCTGGCGGACGGCTTCCGCAATCCGGGTCCTTCCATCGGCTTCTTCCTGGCAGCATCGGCCAGCTTCTTCCTTCT
>JBDNCK010000337.1:0-2772 GCA_046719675.1 Sphingomonadaceae bacterium
CGGATCGCCCCAGCCGCCGCCGCCCCAGGTGATGAAGTGGAGGATGTCGCCTTCCTCCACCTTCAGGCTGTCGAGCTTGTTGGGGATGATCCGGGTGGTCCCGTCCGGCTTTTCGAGGATCTTGCGGGCGCGCGCGCCCGGCTTGCCGCCGTTCACGCCCCAGGGATAGGTGAACCAGCGGTCGTCATGGATCGAGACCGTGCCGCCGCAGAGAAAGCGGTAGCTCATCTTGATGCCATTGCCGCCACGGTTGAGACCCGGCCCGCCGGAATCGGCGAGCGCCTCGTAGCGCTCGATCCTGAGCGGAAAATAGCGCTCCAGGAACTCGTTGGGGACATTGGTGAAGCCAGGCCACAGCGAGTGACCGTCGGGCCCGTCGCCGAACGGACGGCCCGGAATGCCGCCGAAACCGATCTGGAACAGCTGGAACCAGTTGCCTGCCTTGTCGCGGCCCGAATACATGAGGTGGGGCGACGAGGAGAAGCCGGCCGCGTTCAGGAACTCGGGAGTCCGCTGCCCGAGGAGACCGCCGAGAATGTCGAAGATGCGCCCGAGCGCATGGGTGCGGCCCGAAAGCGCAGCCGGGAACCTCGGCTTCAGGAGCGAACCTTCCGGGATCCGCACCTCGATCAAGTCATAGAAGCCGTCGTTGAACAGGATCGCCGGATCGAAGACCATGATCATGTAGATGCCGAAGAACATCTTGAACATGTTCTCGTTCAAGTAGAAGTTGATCGAGGCTTCCGACTGCGGATCCGTGCCCTCGAAGTCGAGGATCACCTTCGACCCCTCGCGCCACATGGCGCAGCGGATGCGATAGGGGCCATGGCCGACGCCGTCGTCGCAGACATAGTCCTCGAAGGTCACCTTGTCTTCGGAGACGGAGGATTCGATCAGCGCCTTCATCGCGCGATAGTTGCGTTCAAGCAGCGCCTGCGTTGCAGAGACATAGACATCATCGCCGAAGCGCTCGCACATTTCCTGCACGCGCCGCGCTGCCACCCGGCAGGAGGCGATGAGGGCATTGAGGTCGGCTGCGCACCAGTCGGGCTTGCGTGTCTGGTGCATGACGAGCTTGATCACTTCCGCGTTGTAGACGCCTCTCGCATAGAGCTTGACGGGGGGGATGCGGACGCCCTCCTCGAAGATGCTGGTCGCATCGATGGGCATCGAGCCGGCCACCTTGCCGCCGATGTCGGACTGGTGGCCGAACATCGCCGTCCAGGCAACCAGCCGCCCGGACCGGAAGACGGGCAGCAGCACCAGCCAGTCGTTCGAGTGGGAAATGGCGCCCTCGCAGCTGTAGGGGTCGGACAGGAAGATCATGTCCCCGTCCTCGATGTCGCCGTCATAGCCCTTCAGGAAGCCGTCGATGAAGCTGCCGAACTGGCCGACGATCATCCGTCCTTTGTGATCGGCGATCAGCGGAAAGGCGTCGCCCTGCTCGCGGATGCCCGGCGACATGGCGGTGCGGGTGAGCGTTGCGTCCATCTCGATCCGCGCGTTCCTGAGCGCATTCTCGATGATGTCGAGCGTGACCGGATCGATCGCGCCGATGGCGAAGGGGCGGGGATCTTCCTCGATGATGCGGGCTGGCATGGCTCCCTCCTCAGGCGGGCGTGATCAGGATGTTGCCGAACGGATCCACGGTGGCGAGATGGCCGCTGTGGACAAGGGTCGTTGAGTCCATCTCGCAGATGATGGCAGGGCCCGGCACCCGGTCGCCCGCCCGCAGCCGCGCGCGGTCATAGATGATGGCGGCCTGGGCGCGGCCGTCCATCCACAGCTCATGGTCGCGCAGCCTGGCGGCTGCCGGATTGCCGTCGCCCGTCGCAATCTGCTCGGCGGTCACGTTCGCGGCCTTGCCGAGCGCCACCACGCGGATGTTCACCAGCTCCTGCGGCACCGGCAGGTTGAAGGTGAAGAGCCGCAGATGCTCGGCATCGAAGCGCGCCGCAAGCTCGGCAATGGTCGAGCCGGGCGGGAACTGGAGCGGGACTTCGAAGGCCTGGCCCTTGTAGCGGACATCGATCTCGACCCGCAGCTCGATGTCGTCCTTCGCGACCCCCTCGCCCTCGAGCTCGGCCGTGACTTCGCCGATGATGGTGTCGATGACGGCGGCGACTTCCGACTCGCTGGTTTCGGTCACCAGCCTGTTGAAGCTGCGCTGGGCATCCACCCTGAGGCGCGTGGTGGCATCCCCATAGGCGCAAAGGATCCCGGGCGAGGGCGGGATGATGACCGGCCACGAACCCATCAGGATGCCCATGGCATTGCCATGCAGCGGGCCGGCGCCGCCAAAGGCCATCAGCGCGAAATCCCGCGGATCATAGCCCTGCTGCACGGAAACCAGCCGGAGCGCCCCGAACATCGTCTCGTTGACGATGGAGATGATCCCGGCTGCCGCCTCCATGAGGCTGAGGCCAAGCGCATCGGCGATCGTCTGCACGGCACGCGCGCTCGCCTCGCGGTCCAGCCGGAAGGTGCCGCCCAGAAGATTCTCCGGAAGATAGCCCAGCACCACATTGGCGTCCGTCACGGTGGGCAGCTCGCCGCCGCGGCCATAGGCGGCAGGCCCGGGCACGGCGCCGGCCGACTGCGGCCCCACCCTGAGCGCCTTCGTCAGTTCCGGCACGCTGGCAATCGAGCCCCCGCCGGCGCCTACCGTCTTCACGTCGAGCGAGGAAGCGCGCACCGTCAGGTGGCCGACGCTCGTCTCGCGGCGCAGGCGCGGCTCGTAATTCTCGATGAGCGCGACATCGGTCGAGGTGC
>JBDNCK010000338.1:0-2770 GCA_046719675.1 Sphingomonadaceae bacterium
GGATGACGCCGATCCCAATGAAGTGCGTCCGGAATTCCAGTCCGGAAAGGGGCGGGTGGATTATGCGCTGTTCTGCAACAACGGACAGCCGGGCCTGTTTCTCGAAGTCAAGGCGGTCGGCAAGGCGGCAACGGCTGACATCCAGCTCTTCGAATATGCCTTCCACGAGGGCGCGCAGATTGCCGTCCTGACCGACGGCCGGATCTGGAGCTTCTATCTGCCGGGGCAGCCCGGCACTTATGAGGACAGGAAGGTCTACCAGCTGGATCTTCTCGAACGTTCCATCGCGGATTGCGAGCAGCGGTTTCACCGCTACCTCGAAAAGGATCGGGTTGCGAAGAATCTGGCCCTTGAGGATGCAAGGGCAGACTATGCCAGCAAGGCAAGCCAGAAACTGGCTGCTGCCACAATCCCGCAGGCATGGGCGGAACTCCTGTCGGAAACGGACATCATCAAGAAACTCCTGCGCGAGCAGACCGAGGCACTTTGTGGCCATGCACCAAGTGAGGCTGCGCTGCAGGCCTTCGTGAATGGCCTTTCGGACCAACTGGCGCTTGATGGGACTGCACCGAAACCCGCCCGGTCCCCGGTCGGTCCGAGGCGCCTTGCCGCCTTGCCGACGGTGGCAAGCCCGGCGCTCAAGGGGATCAGCTGGAAGGTGCTGGACTGCGAGGCAACGGCCAGAAACCAGAATGAGGCGCTCGTTGGCTATCTGAACGAGCTCATGCGCCGCTTCCCGGACCGGGTGGACGCGATCCGGCGCAGTGTCGGGACAAGGGGCAGGGCGCACATCGCCGCCACCCCGGACGCCATCTATCCCAAGCGGCCCGATCTTGGCCGGAAGAACCATGTGCGGCTCGCGTCCGGCCTTTGTCTTGGAACCAATGTGTCGCGCGAGGAAAAGCTCAAGATCGCCCGGAAGGCCGCAAGCGCCTGCGGGCTCGCCTGGCCCGATCAGGCATTGCTCGAGATCTAGGGCCGGCCCTTCATGCGCCGGGCGCGGATCTTGCCCCAGCGGTCGGTGCGCGTTCCCGGCTTCCCGCCTTCGGCGCGGCCCAGCACCGGCGCGGCATCCGTCCGGATCCCGAGCTCGTCGGCTTCCAGGCGGCGGATCTCGTCGCGGATGCGCGCTGCCTCCTCGAACGCGAGATCAGCGGCTGCCTCCTGCATTTTCTTCTCAAGTTCGGCGATATAGGCCTTGAGATTGTGCCCGACGAGGTGCGGGGTCTCCTCGTCGATTGCAACCGTCAGATGATCCTTCGCCGCCACATGCGCGATCACGTCGGCAATCGCCTTCTTCACGGTCGTCGGCGTGATCCCGTTGGCCTCGTTCCAGGCCATCTGCTTGGCCCGCCGCCGCTCGGTCTCGGCCAGCGCGCGTTCCATCGAGCCGGTCACATGGTCGGCATAGAGGATGACCCGCCCCTCCACATTGCGCGCCGCCCGCCCGATCGTCTGGATGAGCGACGTCTCCGAGCGCAGGAACCCCTCCTTGTCGGCATCGAGAATGGCCACCAGCCCGCATTCGGGAATATCGAGCCCCTCGCGCAGCAGGTTGATCCCCACCAGCACGTCATAGACCCCCATCCTCAGGTCCCGGATGAGCTCGATGCGCTCCAGCGTCTCGACATCGGAATGCATGTAGCGGACCTTGAGCCCGGCCTCGTGCAGATACTCGGTCAGATCCTCGGCCATCTTCTTGGTGAGCGTCGTCACCAGCGTGCGATAGCCCTTCGCCGCGGTTGCCCGCGCCTCGGTTATGAGGTCGTCCACCTGGTCCTCGACGGGGCGCACATCAACCGGCGGATCGACGAGGCCCGTCGGCCGGATCACCTGCTCCACGAACACGCCGCCCGTCTGGTTCAGCTCCCAGGGGCCGGGTGTGGCGGACACCGCCACCGTCTGCGGCCGCATCCGGTCCCACTCCTCGAAGCGCAGTGGCCGGTTGTCGACGCAGCTTGGCAGGCGGAAGCCATATTCGGCCAGCGTCACCTTGCGCGCCCGGTCGCCGCGCGCCATCCCGCCCACCTGCGGCACCGTCACATGGCTCTCGTCCACGAAGAGCAGCGCATTGTCGGGCAGATACTCGAACAGCGTCGGCGGCGGTTCGCCAGGAAGCCGGCCGGTCAGGAAGCGCGAATAATTCTCGATGCCCGCGCAGGATCCGGTGGCGGCAATCATCTCGAGGTCGAACTTCGTGCGCTGTTCCAGCCGCTGATATTCGAGCAGCCTGCCCTCGGCCTCCAGCTCCTTCAGCCGCTCGGCCAGTTCCTGCTTGATGGCCGTCACCGCCTGCGCCAGCGTCGGCCCCGGGGTCACATAGTGGCTGTTGGCATAGACCTTGATCGAATCAAGGCTGGCGATGCGGTTTCCCGTCAGCGGGTCGAACTCGGTGATCGATTCGACCTCCTCGCCGAAGAAGCTGATCCGCCACGCCATGTCCTCATAGTGGGAAGGGAAGAGCTCGAGCGTGTCCCCCTTCAGGCGGAAGCTCCCGCGCGTGAAGCTCTGCTCGTTGCGCCTGTATTGCAGCGCCACCAGCTTGCGCACGATCTCGCGCGGGTCATAGCTCTTGCCCTTCTGCACCGCGAAGGTCATCGCCGAATAGGTCTCGACAGAGCCGATGCCATAGAGGCACGAGACCGAGGCCACGATCAGCACATCGTCGCGCTCGAGCAGCGCCCGGGTCGCCGAGTGGCGCATCCGGTCGATCGCCTCGTTCACCGAGGATTCCTTTTCGACATAGGTGTCGGTGCGCGGCACATAGGCC
>JBDNCK010000339.1:0-2767 GCA_046719675.1 Sphingomonadaceae bacterium
CGGGGAATAGCTCAGCCTGGTAGAGCACCGTCTTCGGGAGGCGGGGGCCGGAGGTTCGAATCCTCTTTCCCCGACCATTCTTCCTGCCCTGCCGCCAAGACGAACCGGGCGGCCTGCACCCTGCCAGTCCCGGGGAAAATCAGTCTCTGGGCCAGCCAGTCTCCGGGTCAACCAGCCTCGGGGCCAGTCTCAGGCGGCAAAGCGCAGGCTGACGCGCGTGCCCTGATGCGGCTGCTCCTGGATCACCTCGGCGCCGACGGCGCGGGCCATGGACTGGATGATCCTGGTGCCAAGCGCCGTCCCGCCCCGGTCGGCGCCATTGCCAAGCCCGACGCCCATGTCCGCAATCGCAAGCTCGGCGCGCCCGTCCGGCAGCCGGGCAAGCGTGATGGCGACGTCGCCTCCAGGCGGTTCGGGATAGGCATATTTGCAGGCGTTGGCGACAAGTTCGCTCACCACCACGCCGAGCGAAATGGCCTTGTCGGTGGGAAAGCTGATCGGCTCGGCGACCAGCCGGATCCCGGTCACATGGCAGTCGCCGGCAAAGCTTTCCTCCAGCAGCGGCACGAGGCCAGCCAGATACTGGTCGAGCGCCACCATGGTCACGTCTTCCGAGGTGTAGAGCCGGCGATGGACCTGGGCGATGGCCATCACCCGCCGCTGGAAGCCGAGCAGCGCCTCGCGCGCTTCTCCGCCTGCGGACTGCGCCTGCAGATGGGCAAGCGACGACACCAGGGCGAGCGAGTTGGAGACGCGGTGGTGGACTTCCTTCAGAAGCAGCTCCGCACGGTCCCTGGCGGCGCGGATCTCTGCCTGCTGGGCGCGGGCTTCCCGCCGCAGCCGCTGCGCCTCGATCGCCTGCGCGATGGTGCGCGCCAGCAGCTCGAAGAAGTCCGGGCTCGTGTCCTTCACGATATAGTCGGCCGCGCCATTCTTGAGCGCGGTGACGGCGATGCGCCCCTCGTCTGCACCCGTCACATAGATGACGGGCGGCGGCGCCTCGCGGGCGCAGATGGCATCGAGCGTCTCGGGCCCGCTCATGCCGGGCATCACATGGTCGAGCGTGATCGCGTCGAACTCCGCCTCGTCGAGGCGTGCCACGCCGGTCGCGCCATCGCAGGCATGGGAAACGCGCATGCCATGGCGTGCCAGCGCGCGCGCGGCCAGCCGCGCAAAGCCGGCATCGTCATCGATGAAGAGCAGGCGCAGCTGCTCCTGGTCGCTGGTCATTTGGGCGGCTCGGGAACCTGGATGACCGAGAGGAACAGGCCAAGCTGGCGGATGGCGGTTGCGAACTGCTCATAGTCCACCGGCTTGGTGATGTAGACATTGGCGCCAAGATCATAGCAGCGCTGGATCTCACGCGCGTCATCCGTCGTCGTCAGGACGATGACCGGGATGCGCTTCATGCGCGCGTCGGCCTTCATGCGCTCGAGGATCGCGATCCCGCTCATGTCGGGCAGGTTGAGGTCGAGAAGGACGAGAACCGGCTCTCCCGCGCGGCCGACTTCGGCCTCGAGATGCGCAAGGGCAGACGTTCCATCCGGCTTGTGGATGATGCGGTTGCACACACCGGCGCGGCGGATGTTGCGCTCGATGAGAAGGGCATGCCCGTCGTCGTCCTCGATCATCAGGATCGTGACCTGCTGGGCGGTAGTCGGGCTGCTCAAGCGGAGGCTCCTTCGCTGACGGGCTCGGCCGCCATATGCCGCGGGATCGAAACCGTGAACCGGCTTCCTTCGCCGGGCCGGGATTCGAGGTGAATGGTCCCGCCCATGCGCCGCGCGAGCGCCCGGACATGGGCAAGCCCGAGCCCTTCCCCGGGGCGATCCTGGGCGCCGGCCCGGCGGAACAGCTCGAACACGCGCTCCCGGTCTTCGGGCGCGATGCCGCGGCCATTGTCGGCCACCGTGATCCGCACGAGCGAGCCTGCCTCCTCGGCCGTCACCGAAATCTCGCCCGGAACGCCGGCCCGCAGATATTTCAGCGCATTGTCGAGCAGGTTCCCGAGAATCTGGCCGATGGCCGTCCGGTCGGTCACGATTGCGGGCAGCGGCCCCACGGTGACGCGGCTCTGCGTGGCCTCGATCTGCGTCTGGAAGGAGTCGACAAGCTCGGCAAGCAGCGCGTCGAGATCGACGGGCTCGGGCACAAGCACCCGCCGCCCCTCGCGCGAGAGCGCCAGGATGGAGCGGATGAGCGCGTCCATCCGGCGCGTCGAGGCCGCGATGAAGCCAAGCGATTCGCGAAGCTCCCGGGTGAGCACCTGCCGCTCCTCGGGCGTCACCAGGCCGGGCAGCTGGGCATCCGCGCGTTCGACGAGCGCGCCGGCGACATCGGCGGCGGTGCCGATCTCGGAGGTGAAGCCCATCACGTTCACCAGCGGCGCCCGCAGGTCGTGGCTGACGATATAGGCAAAGCGCTGGATTTCCTCGTTGGCTTCGGCGAGATCGGCGGTCCGCTCGGCCACCCGCGATTCCAGCTCGCGATTGAGCGCGGTGGCCTGCGCATTCGCATCGCGCAGCCCGGCGGCATAGGACCGGAAGGTCCTGAGCGCGGAGGCCGCGAGCAGCAGGAGGAGGAGCAGGCCAATGAGGCTGGTGGCAAGCAGCCAGGCGTTGGCGCGCTCCGCCTTCCGCTGGCGCAAGGCGAGAAGCTGGTTTTCCTCGGCCACGATCGCCTCGATGATCTGGCGGATGCGGTCGGTCTGGCTGCGGGCGATCAGCATCCGGTCGATGGCGGTGTCGAGATCGCCGGCAAGGACTGC
>JBDNCK010000340.1:0-2766 GCA_046719675.1 Sphingomonadaceae bacterium
CGGGCGCGCCCTGCAGATGCCGTTGCCGCGCTCGAGTTCGCGCTGGCGCTGCCGGTGTTCGTGGCGCTGGTGCTGGGTGCCGCCGATTTCGCGCTGACGGCCGCGAAGGCACGCGAGGCGGAAGCCCTGGTGGAACAGGCGGCGCAGGCGGCAATCCGCGCGAGCGCCGAGCTTCTTCCGCCGCTTGCTGCCGGGCGCCCGGGCACCGGCCATGTGCCCGGGCAGGGCGGATATGGAAGCGGGGGCACGGAACCCCCGGCGCCGTTGCCCGCGCTTTCGCTTGCCCGCCTTGTCTCGCTGCCTCCCGACGCGCGTGGCACCCTGAGCCTCTTCCGGGGCTGCACGACCGCGCTGGGCGTCGAGGCGACAACGGCCTCCCATTGCAGCAATGGCGCGCCGGCAGCCGCCTTTGCCGAGATTGCGATCAGCGTGGAAGTGAGCCGGCTGGTCAACTGGCCGGACGTGCTGTTCTCCCCCACGGTCTCCGCGCGAAGTGTCGTGCGGCTCGACTGACGCCATGCGAGCGGGCCTCCTCAGCCGGGTGCGCGCCGACGAGGGCGGTGCAACGGCAATCGAGTTCGCGCTGGTTGCCCCGCTGCTCCTCGCCCTGCTTTTCGGCGGGATGGAGATCGGCCGCTATCTCTGGTTTGCTGCAGCACTCGATCATGCGGTCGTCGGCGCGGCCCGCTGCGCGGGTCTCGCGCAGGCGACGTGTGAAGGCGACGCGCAGCTGGCAGGCGCAATCGAGGTCAGCCTGCGCGCAGTGGGTGTGACGATGGCCGTTCCACCGACGGCGGTGGCGGCTAGCCCGGCACCGTGCGGGACGATTCTCGTCGTCAGACGGGCCTATCCGGCCTTGCTGCCTGGCCTGTCACCCGTTCTCCCCCAGTTGCGGGCCAGCGCATGCATCTTCCACGCCGTCTAGCAGCCCTCGGTCGCGACGAGTCCGGAGCAAGCGCCGTCTTCACGGCGCTTGGCCTCACGGCTGTCCTCGGCTTTCTTGCCGTCGGGATCGGCGCGACAACGGGCCTAGTCACCAAGCGCCAGGCGCAGGCCGCCGCGGATGCAGCCGCCGAAGCCGGCGCCCGCAACATTCGCAGTGGCCTTGCCCCCGTCCCCATGGCGCTTGCCGTCGCCAACGAGAATCTGAAGGACGCCGCGGTTGCCGTGCAATGGCCGCCGACCGATGGCGCGCACCGCGGCAATCCGCTCGCCCTCGCCGTATCGGTCTCGGTGGAACAGCGCTACCCGCTGGGCGCCTTTCTGGGCGGGACCTCCGGGACGGTCGCCGCGCGGGCCGTGGCGGCGGTCGTCGAGAAGGGCCCTGCCTGTGTGCTGGCGCTCGCCGGGTCCGGAGAGGCAATCGGCATCCGGGCCGGCGCAGCCCTCCTTCTCGATGGCTGCATTGCCCTCACGAAGGACAGCGGGATCCCTCTCGTGCGGCTTCCTTCCGCAAATCCCTATGTCATCGACTTCCCGCCATCGCCCTGCACGCCCGGCACCCGGACCATCACCGGAACCGTCACCTATCGGCTCGGCCAGCCCATCATGCCGCGGTGCGGGGGAGTCGTCATCCGCTCGGGCGGGCGCCTCATCGTCGAGGGCATTGCGCTTTCCGTCGGGGGCCCGCTGGTGGTGGAACCGGGCGGCAGCCTCGAAACGAGGGAAGCAACCATGGTCGTCGGAAGCTTCCCGGTCGATTTTCGGGCCGGCGCGCGGGTCGATCTCGTGGCTCCGCGCACCGGCAGCACGGCCGGGATCGCGATCCTTGGATCCCGGCAGGGCGATGAGGTCACCAGCCGGCTCCTCGCCGGGCAACTGCAGTCGCTCAAGGGGGCGATCGTCCTTCCCGCCCAGCGGGTGGAGCTTGCCGGCAACGGGGCATCCTGCACCCAGGTGATCGCGCGCCAGATCGCGATCGAGGGCACCACCCACCTGAGGCACGCATGCGCTGGCGCGGGCACACAGCCAATCAGCGACAAGCGGGTGGCGCTGGCGGAATAGCGGCTAGCGATCGAGAAGCTGGGCGATCACCGGGCCGACGAGCACGATGAACAGGGGCGGCAGCACGAAGAGGATCATCGGAACCGTCAGGATGGCAGGCAGACGGGCAGCCCGCTCCTCCACCCGCAGCAGCGCGGCGGCCCGCGCTTCGCTGGCAAGCGTGCGCAGGGCCGCGGCAAGCGGCGTCCCGTAGCGCTCGGTCTGGTACAGGAGCGCCACCAGCGCCTGAACCGACGCCAGCCCAGTACGGCTTTCTAGGTTTGCGAAGGCGTCCCGGCGATTGGGAAGGAAGCCAAGTTCCACGGCAGTGGCTCCCAGTTCCTCGGCAAGCTCCGGCCGGGCCGGCGCCAGCGCGCGCGCAACCCGGGAAAGCGCCGCGTCGATGCTGAGGCCGGATTCCACGCAGATGACGAGGAGGTCGAGCGAATCCGGGAAGCCCGCCTCGAGGGTTGCCCGGCGCCGCTGGCAGGCCCAGCGCAGCCAGAGCCTGGGAGCCGCCAGCCCAACGCCAAGCCCGGCCATGGCACCCAGGGTCACCCCAGCCCCGAGAAGCGGCGCCATCCCGGCACCGAGACCAGCGAGGGACAGGGGTACCAGAAGACCGGCCAGAAGATAGAGGCTGACGGCCTCCGGGCGGCGATAGCCGGCAGCCGCCAGCTGCGTTGCCAGCGCCGCCCGATCCGCGGCGGAGGCGAGCCGGACCCGGCTGGCGACCTGCCCGGCCAGCCCGGAGAGCAGCGCGGCGGACGCACGACCGTGCGA
>JBDNCK010000341.1:0-2756 GCA_046719675.1 Sphingomonadaceae bacterium
CTGCTGCGGCTGAAGGCCGCGCCGCATGTGCGCTTCGCCGGGCAGATCACGGGTGTGGAGGGCTATGTCGAGTCCGCCGCGATCGGTCTGCTCGCGGGGCGGTTCGCCGAGGCGGAGGCGCGCGGCAAGGCCCTCTCGGCGCGGCTCGGCGGCCGGGTACTCGCGGCCTACCTGCAGTCGGACGATCACCTGAAGCCCGGCGGCACGACACCCCCGCCCTGAGAGACGCCGCGGCGCCGCGGCGTCGGCCAAACCCGGCCGATGGTGCGAGAGGAGTTCGAGGCGCTCTGGGCCGAGCAGGCGAAGCACCATCCGACCCTGCTCACCGCCGACCTGAAGCAGCGGATCGAGACCGTGGCGCTGGCGCAGCGGCCCACCTTCTTCCGGGCCCGCACCTTCGGCACCGACGACCTCGAACCGGGCGAGCCGCGCGCACTGAAGGCGGAGTGGATCACGCAGCGCTTCGAGATGCTGCAGCTCGTCAACGCGTTGCGGCTGGAGCGTGGCAACCAGCGCAGCCTCGACGAAGACGAGCGCGCTACAGCGATCGCCTACCTGGAGAGCGAACGCCGCCCCACTTGGGCGGGCTTGCGCGAGGCCATCGGCATCGGCCGGGTGGACCGTTTCACCCACGAGCGGGGGGAGAAATCCACGATCCGCGGCAACGCCACGGAGGCGGCTCTGCGCACGGCGCTCGGCCCGGCGTGGGAGGCGCTGCCGGAGGCGACGCGGGAAACGATCCGGGCGGAGATCGGCCGCGCCTGGCACCGAATCGAGTACCGGCCGGCGAAGGGCGGAGCGATCCTGGAGATCCGCGACCATCAGGGGATCGCGGAGGAGCGTGCGGCGCACGGCAACCTCGGCCGCGCGCCGCTGCGTCGATCAGGCGGCCGCCTTCGCCTGCTTGAGAAGCGCGGTCTCGAACTGCGTCACCGCGTAGCCGTAGGACGCTTCGTTCTTGCCGAGCTTCTGCGGATCGAACCGCGACATCTCAAGAACCAGCTTGTAGTTGCGCGCGATCTCAATCAGGTGGCGGTCAAGGAAGGCCGTCGGGTCGACCCGCCAGCGCACCTTGCCGTCCTTGAACTCCATCAGCACGTGCAGCGCCCAGACGAGTGGCATGATCATCGCGTCGGGATAGCTGTATTCCACGTCCTGCTCGGTGAAGTGCGTCGACGGCTGGGTGCGCATGTACTTTTGGTTCTTGTCCGTCCGCTTCGAGGGATCGTACATTCGAACAATGCCGATGCGACCAAAGTGGCCACCCGCCTTGTTATAGGCGTCGGGGAACTCCGCGTAGATCTTGTCGTAGAGGGCTGGCAGATCGCCGAGCACCTGGATCGCGCTGCGCACGGCTTCACTCTTCAAGGTGTAGGTTGGGCCGTCGGTGTCGCGCTCGGAAATCGTCTCGTCGCTCATGAGATCATCGAACAGCTTCGCGCACTCGCCCTTGTTCCGGTAGAGGTTCTGCGGCGCGGGCGGCTTCACCGGCAGATCGGGGATCAGCGACAGCGGGATCCAGGAGAGCGCGATGATGTCGCGCACCTTGATGTCGCCGCCAGCTATGTTCGACTTCCACTCGATGCGCTTGGCGACACTGTCGGGCAGTGCAGCCTTGATCGCCTCGTAGAAGCCCTTCTGGTTCGCCTTCGTTTCGAGCGTCAGCTCGGCGTTGTTGTTCCGTGCGGCACAGATATCGAGAAGCGCTGAACGGAAGTCGGAGACGATCGCATCGTCCTCAAGGTCGGCCGGTACGAGGATCTCGATCGGCACGAGGAAGGTGAGCTCCTCCCGTATCGCTTCGATTGCCTCGCGGTTGGCCCGCCATAAGTCCTTGAAGGTCTCCCAGTTCTTCATCTTGCGGATGACCTTCTCATCGCTCAGCGCAGTAGAGATGATGTGGCTGCCAATGGCGAGCATGTTGTGCCCACCGTCGAGGATGCCTTCCGTGGCGGGATCGCTGAAGCGGAGCTCGTACCGCTTGCGTTCGAGCGCCTGATAGTCGGACGAGCCGACCAGCACCCCCTTCGTCTTGAAAGGGAAGATGTCGGCATCACGGTTGATGCTTTCTACGATCGCCTCGGTGACCTGCCCCCACTTGGCCGATCGGGGATTGGCCTCGAGATCGACAGCGTCGAACAGGCCGAGCAGGCTCTTTGCCTGCACGAAGCCGACGATGCGCCGCACAGAGCCATGGACCTGCTCTGCAGCGTCCTCGAACTTAATGATGAGCTTTTTCGTCGTCACGACCGGTTTCTCCTTCGCAAGAGACCCGGTCCCGGTGCATGCGTCACGCAACGTGACGAGGTGACAAAACGAACGGTTGTCGCTCCGTCAAAGGCGCTGCCATCCGGCCGCTGCCCACACCAGAACCGCTTCCCTGGGTTCTTCGCCGTCCCCATCCAGGGTCAGGACATGGCGATATGTGGAGGCAAGCACTAGTCGTGTGCGCCGAACGCGATGCCTTGAGTGCTCCGCGCGGGCATAAACGGCTGCATCAGCATTGATCGTGGCGCTCGGCCCCAGGAACCCACACGGGCCTGCCGACGGCCGTTCGATCTGACGGCGGTGCGAATTGACGTAGCTGACCGAGATTGGCCATCGTCAAGCTCCTGCGCCGCGGCTATTTCGCTGATCGAGGCGTAGCGCCCGTCGTCTAGCGTGCGCTGTTGGGACAACGCGCGCGACAGCGCTTTCGCGTTGGACCCATGGTAGCGATGCCCGGTGTGGCCGCAAACCGCAGCGCGGCCCGCCAG
>JBDNCK010000342.1:0-2743 GCA_046719675.1 Sphingomonadaceae bacterium
AAGGCCCCCTGTTCGCGCCCACGAAGCGGCTCGACCATGAACTGGAGCTGGGCATCTGGGTGGGCACGGGCAATCCGCTCGGCGAGCCCGTTCCCATCGCCGAGGCCGCCGACCGGATCGCCGGCTACTGCCTGCTGAACGACTGGTCAGCACGCGACATCCAGGCCTGGGAGTATCAGCCGCTCGGCCCCTTCCTTGCCAAGAACTTCGCCACCACCATTTCCCCGTTCATCGTGACGCCCGAAGCGCTCGCCCCCTTTCGAGCCCCGGCGATGGCGCGCGGGCCCGGGGATCCTGCGCCGCTCCCCTATCTGCTGGACGAGGCAGACCAGGCGGCAGGCGGGCTCGACCTCGTCGTGGAGGCCTTTCTTTCAACCGAGGCGATGCGCGCCCAGGGCCTTCCCGACATGCGGATTTCGGTGGGCACTGCGCGCGACCTCTGGTGGACGCCGGCGCAGATGCTGGCGCATCACAGTTGCGGCGGGTGCAATCTCATGCCCGGGGACCTCTTCGGCACGGGCACCATCTCCGGCGAAACCCCGGAGTCGGCCGGCTCGCTTCTTGAACGGACCGAGGGCGGGAAGACCCCCCTCATCCTGCCGACGGGGGAAAGGCGCGCCTTCCTCGAGGCGGGGGACTGCATCCGGCTTGCCGCCCGCGGCCAGCGCGACGGATTCGCAACAATCGGCTTTGGCCCCTGTGCCGGCACGATATTGTCCTGACTTCGCCCCGTCTCATCTGGACAGACCGCCAGACCCGCAGCATGGAAGGTCAATGCGAGAGGGGAGTTTGCGGCGATGAAATCCATCCTGCTTCATGTGGCGGAAGATTCCGGGTTCAAGGGACGCATGCAGGCCGCGCTCGACGTGGCACGCGCCTTTGGTGGCCATGTCCAGTGCCTGCAACCACGGCGGATCCCGGCCTATTTCGGGGCGGACGCAGCGGGGTTCGGCGCCGGAGCGGCGCTGGTGGCCGAGCTGATCGAGCAGGAGACGCGCACCGCCAGGGATGCACGCGCGCGGATCGAGGCGGATCTCGCCAATGAGGATGTGCCCTTTTCCTGGGAGGACGCCGTCGGCGAGCCGGCGGATCTTCTCATCGAGGGCTCGATCCTCATGGATCTCATCGTCATGAGCCTCAATCCGCCAGGCCGCACGCCGCAGGCCTCGGTCGCCGAAGTGCTGGTGCGTGCGGAAACGCCGGTGCTGGCACTTCCCGAAGGCTGGACAGGCTTTGACCCGACGCGGCCGGCGATGGTCGCCTGGAAGGCCAGCAGCGAATCCGCCAAGGCCCTGCGGGCCGCGGTGCCCCTGCTTGCGCGCGCGGCAAGCGTGACCGTCGTGGTGGTGGACCCCCCCGAAGGCGGCGATCTGCCGCCGACCGAGGCCGCCCGCTATCTCTCGCGGCACGGGATCGCATCGGACGTGCAGGACCGGCGCACCGGCGGCCAGGGCGTTGCCGAAACGCTGGCGCAGGCCGCGCGCGACCTCGACGTCGGGGTCATGGTGATGGGCGCCTACAGCCGCTCGCGCACCATCGAGTTCCTGCTGGGCGGGGTGACCCGGGATTTCCTCGACAGCAGCCCGGTGCCCCTGTTCATGGCGCACTAGGGCGGCGTCACCGCCCCAGCGATCCGATCCAGGCGCGCAGCAGGGCAATCCCCTCGGCGTCGGGCAGCGTCCGGCCGAGCTCGGGCATCATCACGCCGGGTTCCGTCGATTCCATGCGGTAGAGGAAGATGGAGGCGTCGGGCTCCCCGGGGGCGATGGAAAAATGCCGGCCACCGCTGCCACGGCCGGCTGCCACCGGCCGCTTGCCGATGCCAAGGGCCACCCGATCCTGCTCTTCCCAGGTGAGGAACAGGCCGCTGTTCGAGGCACTTCCCGTGCGCGAATGGCAGTGCGCGCAATTGGCATCGAGATAGGCCCGCGCCCGTGCTTCCAGCAGCGCGCGCGGATCGGCCGGGTCCGGCACGCGCGAGATGGCGGCAATCCGCGCGCTGCCCTCCAGCATGCCGCGCGACGCCAGCCGCGCGAGATCGCCGGTTGCCACCAGGTTGCGCGCCTTCACGCCGATGGGCATCAGGTCCCGGCCGGAGGCATGGCAGGTCTTGCACTGGTTCACATTGGGCACCTGCCAGCTCACCTTCCTGGTCACCGGCCGGACCCCGGCGCCGGGCACCGGCACCTCGACGGCCAGCCGCGCGCCGGTGCGCCGCAGCCTGGCTTCCGTCCCCTCCGCCTCCCACACATAGGGAAGCGCCACCCAGCCGTCGGCACGGTGGACGAGGAGGCGGGTCTCGAAGGTGCGGCCGAGCGCTCCGAAGCTCTTCACGAGCACGGTGCCCACGGGAAGCGCCAGGAGACCATCCCCGTCCAGCCCGGCGCGGGTGCCCGGCGGCAGGATGATGGCGCGAACCTTTTCGGCATGGTCGGCGAAGAGTTCGGCCGAAGGGCGATAGGCGAAGGCTTCCGCTGCAAGCTCCTTGCGCGCCATGTCGGCGAACAGGCCGGTCTCGGAAAGCAGCGCAGGAGGCGTGTCGGAAGCAAGTGCTGCAAAGGCAACGCGGGCCGCCACCGGGGCGGCCAGCAGGAGCAGGAACAGCGCGACGAGCGTCCGCATCAGCTTCCCGGCTGGTCCGCCGGCAGCACCACGGGCGCGGGCTGGGCAGGCGGTGGCACATTGAGCGCAGGCGCGGGCGCCGGTTTCGCCTCTGCGGGCGGCGCGCCGGCCACGGGCAGGT
>JBDNCK010000343.1:0-2736 GCA_046719675.1 Sphingomonadaceae bacterium
CTCCGACATGATGGACGGGCGGGTGGCCGCCATCCGCCGCGCGCTCGAAGCCGAGGGCCAGCACGAGATTCACCTGATGGCCTATTCCGCCAAATATGCCAGCGGCTTCTATGGGCCGTTCCGGGATGCCGTGGGGGCGTCGGCCCATCTCCGCGGCGACAAGAAGACCTACCAGATGGATCCGGCCAATGTCCGCGAGGCACTGCGCGAAGTGGCGCTCGATGTCGCCGAAGGCGCGGACAGCGTGATGGTGAAGCCCGGCCTTGCCTATCTCGATGTCGTGCAGGCCGTGGCCGCCAGGTTCGATCTGCCCGTCTTCGTCTATTGCGTGTCGGGCGAATACGCGATGGTGGAGGCAGCCGTTGCCGCCGGCATGCTGGAGCGCGACAAGGTGGTGCCCGAGATGCTGCTGGCCTTCCGGCGCGCGGGCGCGGCTGGAATCCTCACCTATCACGCGCCCTTCGTGGCCCGGCTGCTCGGCGCATGAGCGCGCTTGCCGACCTGCTTGCCCCCGACCGGGGCGCGGAGGCCGTGCGCCTGGTGGGCGTCACGGAGGAAGGGTTTGCGGCCTTTGCGGCCCGCCTCTCCCCGGCAGCGCTTGCCACGGTTCAAGGAAGTGGCTTCAGCGGCCGGGAGGACCAGGCCGTGATCCTCGCCGATGGCGCGGCATGGTTTGCAGCCGTCGGCCTCGGCAAGCGCGCGACACCCGGCCGCTGGACGCTCGCAGCCGCTGCTGCCGCCCTGCCTGCCGGCCACTATCGCTATGATGGCCCGCTCGACCCCGTGGCGCTGCATGGCTGGCTGATGGCCCAGCATCGCTTTGCCCGCTATCGCAAGCCCGAGGATCCGAAGGGCCCGCGGCGGCTGCTGGCCGAGCCTGCCCTCATCGATGCTGCGCTGCGCGATGCGCAAGCCGCTGCCATGCTGCGCGACATGGTGGACACACCGGCCGAGGACATGGGCCCGGCCGAGCTGGAAGAGGCGGTCCGGTCGCTTGCCGTCCGGCATGGCGCAACCGTCGAGGCCGTGACGGGCGAAGCGCTTCTCGACCGCAACTTCCCGGCGATCCATGCCGTCGGGCGGGCAAGTCCGCGCCGGCCACGCCTCCTCAGCCTCTGGTGGGGTGACCTGGGCCACCGGCAGCTTGCGATCGTCGGCAAGGGGATCACCTTCGACACCGGCGGGCTCAACCTGAAGCCGACGGCCGGCATGGCGCTCATGAAGAAGGACATGGGCGGCGCTGCCCATGCGATTGCGCTTGCCCGGCTGGTGATGGAAGCCCGTCTGCCGGTGCGCCTGCACCTGGTGGTGGCAGCCGCCGACAATGCGGTCTCCGGCAACAGCCTGCGCCCGGGGGACGTGATAGCCACGCGCAAGGGCCTCGCCGTGGAAGTGGGCAACACCGATGCCGAAGGGCGGCTGGTGCTGGCCGATGCCCTGGCGCTTGCCTGCGAGACGCAGCCGGAACTGGTGCTCGACTTCGCGACCCTGACAGGTGCCGCAAGGGTGGCGCTTGGCCCGGATCTTCCGGCCCTCTTTGCCAACGAGGACGTAACCGCCGCAACCCTGCTCGCCGCCGGCGAAACGGAGGAAGATCCGCTCTGGCGGCTGCCGCTGTGGCAACCCTACAACCGCATGCTGCGCTCCGAGATTGCCGACCTGAACAACAATCCCGAAGGCGGCTTTGCCGGCGCGATCGCCGGCGCCCTGTTCCTCGAGCGGTTCGTGACACCCTCGGTCGCCTGGGCCCACTTCGATCTCTATGCATGGAACGGGCATGCCAGGCCCGGGCGGCCGAAGGGCGGCGCCGCCATGGGCCTGTTTGCCGCGCGGCGGCTGGTCGAGCGCTGGTCGCAGCCTGCATGACGTTCGTCCGGATCACCGGCCCGCGCGCGGCCGGGGCGCTTTCTCCGCTCGATCCGCGAACGGCCGCCTGGCGACCGGATCTTGCGGACATTGCGCTCGCCGACCGGATCGCCGTGCCGCATTATGCTGCACCGATGTTGCGGGCATGCGGCGCTTCGCCGCTCGCAATGCTGGCTGCACCAGACAGGGCTGCCACCATGGTGTCCGAGCTGCTTCCCGGCGAGGGTTTTGCCGTGCTCGACATCTCCGGCGAATTCGCGTGGGGATATGCGACCTTCGATCATTATGTCGGCCATGTGGCGATCGCCGGGCTGGTGCCACCGCCTGGCGCCGGCAGGTCGCGGGTGCTGGTGGGGCCGGGGGACGGCCTTGCCCTTGCCGGGCCGACGCTCAAGGCGCCAGTCGTTGCGCCGGTTCCCGCCGGCTCCGAACTGGTGATCGCGGCCGAAGACGGCCCGTTCGCGCAGGTTGTCGAAGGTCCCTTTGCCGGCTGCTTCCTGCATCGTCGCCATCAGCTCGCGCCACCGGGTGCGGCGGCAGCCGCGGCGGACTGGGTGCGCCTTGCCGAAGGGTTTCTCGGCAGCCCCTATCGCTGGGGCGGGCGCACCCGCGCCGGAATCGATTGTTCGGGCCTCGTCCAGATGGCGTGGAAACTCGCCGGCCGGCCGGCCCGGCGCGACAGCGACATGCTGTTTGCCGATGCGGGCGAGGATGTTGCGCTTTCCAGCCTCGAGCGCGGGGACATACTGTGGTGGCCCGGCCATATCGGGATCATGGCCAGCCCGACTTATCTCCTGCATGCCAACGCCCACTGGATGGCCGTCACGAAGGAGCCGCTGGCCGATGTGCTGGTCCGCCTTGCTGCCGATT
>JBDNCK010000034.1:0-10466 GCA_046719675.1 Sphingomonadaceae bacterium
CGTGATGATGAGTGTTGCCACCGCATCCGGCGCCGGCGGCGCAGGGGCCACCTGCGCGAGATGCGCAGCCCAGAAGGCGGCATAGGCGGGAAGATCCGCCATCTGCGGGGCAAACAGCAGCTTCGGCGGTGCCCTGCCCGTCCGCTCGGCCCAGGCGTCGACCTGCTTCTTCAGCCGCGGATAGGCCCCGCGATACTCCTCGAAGGCGGAATGGATCGGCAGGGCCGAGGCAATCACCAGCGTGTCCAGCCCTTCATCCAGCAGCGCTGTCAGCGCCTGCTCTGCGGCAAGCGGCGCAAAGGCGTCATAGACGGCCGTGCGCACGACCGACGGGTGCTCGGCAAGATCGGCAGCTGCGGCTTCCACCATCGCCAGCGTCTGGTCCCGCTGCGGCAGATAGCCCTGCGGCAGCCGCGCATAATAGAGCGCACGCGCCTTCAGCATCGCCCGCTGCGCCGGGCTCGCGGTGCCGCCCTTGCGATCAGGGTAGAGGAAGGTGCCGATGTCGCCTGCCACCGTCTTCGAAGGCGGCACCCATTGCACAAGACCGCGGCGGTATTTCTCGACAAAGGGAATGCCGTCCCAGTCCTCGGTTCGGCCGTCGAAGGCCATCAGCTGCCTGGGCGCGAAGGGCTCGGTGGCATCGGGGCGCGTCGGGTCGATGAGGGCCACGCCCCGGTCGCGCGCGGCGAGGCGATTGACGGGCCAGGGGACTGCGACCTCGAACAGCTTCCGGATGAAGTTCTCGGTGAAGCCCGTCTCGAAGGTGGCGGGCTGCAGGAGCGCAACCACGATCACACCCGTGCGGCCCTCGGCGACGGCATCTGCCGGCTGTTGCTGCACCGCCCTGTAGGCGTCCCAGTGGAAGGGCCAGCCCCGCGGCTGGTTCATGAGGAAGATGAGGAAGGCGATGAATCCCGCCCCCAGCACCGCGCCCGACACCAGCGCCAGCCAACGGAAACGCCGGCCCTGCGCCCGGCGGGTCAGCGCCGGACGCGCATTGCCATCCCTCCCTGCCACGCGGCCGCGGCGTCAGAACCGCCAGCCCGCGCGCACGCCGAAGGTGCGGGGGTTGGGCAGGTAGGCGAGGAAACCGCGGCCGGGCGCAAAGCCCTCGGGCCGGCCAAAGTCCACATTGCGTTGCGAATTCTGGATCTTGTCGTTGTCGAGCAGATTGTCGATGAAGAAGACAAGCGAGAATTGCTGCCAGTCGACACCAGCCCGCAGTTCCATCAGCCAGAAGGGGGGAAGCACCACGAGGTTCGATTCATCGGTGAACCGGGCGGAACGATAGCGCCCGTTGAGCCCGATGAACCAGGCATTTCCGTCGCCTGCCAGCGGCATCCGGTATTCGCCAGCGAGGTTCAGGATGTGGCGCGGGCTCTTGCCGACCTGGTTGCCGGAGAAGTCGGCGCAGATGTTTCCGGCCTCGGCCCGGTTCTGGTCGGAGCTGGTCTGGCCGACGGGCACCCCGCACTGTTCGAAGGCGGCGGGCGGCGATCCGGGCGGCGGACCCTGCACATAGGACTTGAAGTCGGAATGGGTGAAGGCATAGCCGACATTGAACCGCAGCCGGTCGGTCGCGCGCCAGTCGATGTCGGCCTCCAGGCCATAGATCTCCACCTTGCCGGCATTCACGATGCCCGCCGTCGTCACCACCTGGCCGGTGGGCGTGACGTTGGTGTTCTGCACGCCGATCTGCTGGTCCGTATAGTCATTGTAGTAGAAGTCGGCATTGATGACGAGGCGGCGATCGAGGAAGGCCGACTTCACGCCGAACTCGTAGGTGGTCACCCGCTCCGGCTCGTAGCGCTGGTCCACCAGTTCCACCACTTCGTTGGTGTTGAATCCGCCCGGCTTGAAGCCTTTGGCCCAGCTTGCATAGACAAGGATGTCGCGGCTGGCGCGCCATTCCCCGGTGATGCGCGGCGTGAGCTTCTCGGACTTGAGCGTGGCCGAGCGTTCGCAGGCCGCAACCACGCCCGGCGGCGGCGATCCGGCCGGGTTCTGCGGGCTGAAGGTGGCGCCGTTGGGAAACTGCGGCAGGCACACCGGGGTGAGCCGCGAGAGGGTCACGTCCTGCGAGCGCCAGCCGGGAATCTCATACGCGATGCGATCATAGTTCCAGCGGATGTCGCCTGACAGGCGGAAGGTCTCGGTCACGTCCATGCCCGCGCTTGCAAACACCCCATAATAGTTGGTGTCGCGCGTGTTGATGACGGGAAAGGCGAAATTCGGGTTGGGCGCGGTTGCGAGGAAGAAGGGCGGGCCGGCCAGCGGCGAGTTCGGGTTGCGCAGCCAGAACTGGGCGGCGTTCACCAGCGACGATTTCTCGGAGAAGATCTGCGCGCCGACAAGCGCATCCACCCGGCCGAAGGTCCGGAAAAGCCTGATCTCATGGTCCCAGGCGCGGTTCTCGTAGGTGAGATCCTGCAGCGCGGAGATGGAAAGCACCATGCCGGGAGGCGCGGGAAAGTTCGAGTAATCGCCATCCTGCTGGATGCGGCTCATGTTGTCGAGAAAACCCAGCCGATAGCTGAGCGTGCCCCAGTCCCCGTCCCAGCTGGCGTTGACCGAGACGATGTCCTGCGTCAGGCGCAAGCCGTCGAACGGACGCCCGGTGAAGGGATCGGGCGAGAGCTGGAGGTCGGCCTCGGTTGCCCTGAGCTCGCCCACGAAGGTGCCGCGGGTGCAGTTGAGGCGCTGCGGCGGCGTCAGGCCGCCAAGATCGGCGGGGCACGGGATCGTCGCCGGCGCGCCGGGCACCGCCGAATAGCGCGCCCCCGGAGCCGGCAGCCGGACATTGGATCCGACAAACGCCGTCGCCATTTCCGATGCCCGCTCCTCCGAATGGATCCACCGCGCGACGATGCGCAGCTCTTCCGCCGGCTTCACCAGGAGGGCGATGGTCGCGCCTTCCGAGCGGGAGGCGCCCACCTTCGCATTGGTGACCGGGTTGGTGTAGAAGCCGTTGCGGTCGGTCCAGGCGCCGCCGGCCTGGATCGCCAGGCGGTCCCCCAGGATGGGCACATCCACCCCGCCTTCCACCGACTTGAAGCCGCCGCTGGCAAACTCGGTGAGCACGCGCGCCCGGAACTCGCCGGCCGGCGGACGGCTGATGTAGTTGATGGCGCCGGCAAAGGCGTTGCGCCCATAAAGGACCGACTGCGGCCCCTTCACCACCTCGACCCGCTCGAGATCGAACAGCCTGGCATTGAGGCTTGCCCCGCCGCCTGCGATTGAGAGATTCTCGCCCGAAAGATCCTGCCCGTCGATCAGGATGGCAACCGACGGGCGGCCGCGCTCGGCCTGCATGCCGCGAAGCGCGGGGCGCGTGTCGTTGAGGAAGCCGCCCATGTCGAAGGTGAGCCCCGGCACCAGCCGCGTGATATCCTGGACATTGCGCACGCCTTCGGTGAAGATGGTTGCCTCGCCGATGACGTTGATGGCAAGCGGAATGTCCTGCAGCGCCTCGGCGCGCTTTCTCGCCGTCACGATGATGTCGGAAAAGGCGGGATCCGCAAGGGTCTCCGCAACTGTCTCCGCGGCCCCTTCCGCAGCGGCATCGGCGGCAGCCGGCGCTGCGACGGCGCACAGGGCGACACCTGCCAGCGCGCGAAGGAGGGCTTGCCTTGCTGCTGGCCGAAACTCCTGTCCCTCTTCCATCTTCTGTTCCCCGCTTGCGGGGAGCGGTTTCGCCGCTCCGTTCTGCTTCCCTGGCCGGCCCGCTTTCCTTTTGGACTTGCAAAGTTGACCAACTGGTCTATTTCTGCGCTTCAGATGGCTCCCCGTCAAGCCTCAATGTGCAGCGGGAGCGCGAAACGACGGGGACAGGGCAGATGAACAAGCCGCTGGCAGGAAAGGAGGCCCGGACACCGGGCCGACAGGCAGCCCGCCGCCTCGCCACCCGCGCTGCCATTCTCGATGCCTTCGACCGCGTGCTCGAACAGGGGGGTGTCTCCGCGCTGGGCGTGAACGCGATCGTCAAGGAAGCCGGAATCGGCAAGAAGCAGCTCTATGACCAGTTCGGCGGCCTGCCAGGGGTAGCCGGCGCCTGGGTTCGGGAGCGCACCGTGTGGCAGAGCCTCGAGACGATCATCGGCGAGCCGTGGGAGGCGTTTCTCGAGCGCCCGCCCGCGGACAAGCTGCTGCATGTGAACCGCTGTTATGCCGAAAGCCTGCGCCGCAATCCCCGCCTGTGCGAGCTGCTTGCCGGCGAGTTCCTGCGCTCGGAGGAAGTGAAGGGCGCGGTCGAACATGTCCGGCAGCTGGTGCGCGCCGACTTCGAGCGCGTGCTTGCCAGCGACCCGGCCCTGCGGCACCCGGATTTCAGCGCGCTCAACCTCGTCGCCTATGCGATTGCCACCTATCTCGGCCTGCGCGCCCATCACCAGCCCAACTTCTTCGGCTTCGACCTTTCGGCAGAAACGCCCTGGCTTGCCGTCATGGACATGGTGGACCGAACGCTCCGGAAGGCCACGCCGGGGGATCAGAAGTGTTGACCAGCCGGTCCCTCCTTCCCTTCCGGCCCGGCGACCGGATCGTGACGGCCACCCGCCTGGACCCGGCCGCGCGCTATCCGACGGGCGCCGGCGCCGTTCGCCAGCTCGCATGCGATGGCAGCCTCCGCGCGGAGGCTGTCACCGGCGCCACCGGCCTGGTTGCGGGCCTCGGCCTGCTTGCCGATGGCTCGCTCCTCGTGCTCGATCCCCAGGCCCGTCATGTCGCCCGCTTCGCGGCGGACGGCACCCGCCTTCCCGATCCCGATCTCGGTGGCCATCCCTTCGGATCCATGCTGCTGCTTCCTGGTGGCGACGTGCTGCTGGGCGAGCATCTCTGCGGTGCCTCCGGCCCGTTCGCCGGGGCTGGCCGGGTTCACCGCTTCACGGGCGGGCTTGCGCCCCTGCGCTGCTACGACACCCAGTGGAACGGCGGCATGGCCGGGTTCCTGGGGGTGACCCACATGGCGGTGTCGCCCGATGGCGCGACCCTCTACCACCTGTCCGAGACGGGCCCCCTTCTCTACGCCCATGATCTCATGGAGGATCGCAGGCTCGGACCGGTATTCACGGCCACCACGCCCCCGGGGATGCTCTTTGGTCTTGCCGCCCTTCCCGACGGGGACCTGCTGGTCGCCGAAGGCGAGGGCCTTGTGCATCTGTCGCCGGCCAGGGAAGGCACGCTTATGCCCGTTGCGCGCTATCCGCTCCCGGCGCCCGGGAGCGGCCGGCCCGGCTGGGCGAACGTCATCCTGCGGCCGAGCGGCGACAGCGTGCTGGCACTTGATTTCCATTCCGGTCGGCTCGCCGAGATCGCGCTTGCCACCATGCGCCTGACCCGGCTCGTCGATCTCGGCCTGCCGTCGGCGCTCGCGTCCCTGGTGGAGGTTCCATGATCATCAACCAATGGTATGTCGCAGCCGATTGCGGCGAGGTCACTTCCGAGGCCCCGCGCAAGGTGCGGCTTTGCGGGCTCGACTTCACCCTGTTCCGCGATGCCGCCGGCACCGCACACTGCATCTCCGACGTCTGCGTGCATCGCGGGGCGTCGCTTGGCGAAGGCCGGATGGAGAAGGGCTGCGTCGAATGCCCCTACCATGGCTGGCAGTTCGACGGCGCCGGCAACGTCGTGCGCATTCCGTCGCTTCCCGCCGGCACGCCCATCCCCAGGCGCGCGCGGGTGGACAGCTATCCCGTCATCGAACGCTACGGGTGGATCTGGGTGTTCCTCGGCGACCTGCCGGAAGCCGAACGCCCGCCGCTTCCCGACTTCCCCGAATATGAAGACAGCGCCAACTGGCGCACCATCCGCGGCGACTGGCACTGGAAGGCGAATTATGCGCGGGTCGTCGAGAATGGCCTCGACTTCAGCCACGCGCCCTTCGTGCATCCAAGCTTCGGAGACCGCGACCGCGCGGAAATCCACGATTTCGAGATCGAGGCCGACCAGTGGTCCGCGCGCGCGAAGGTCACCTACATCCCGCCATTGCCGCGCGGCGTTTGGAAGCTGATGCGCAAGGAACGCACGCCCGTGCAGGCGCAGCCTGGCTTCCACCTCTCGGGCGCCACCATGCGCCTAGATGTCTGGCTCACCCAGACCTGGCACATGGTCATCTTCGACGTGAACACGCCCGTCGATGAAACCACCACCCACACGCGCTGGATCATGGCGCGCAACTTCTTCCGCTCGCCCCTGTTCGATGGCGACAGCCGCAAGCGCACGCTCAGGATCTTCGAGCAGGACACGGTGATCGTCGAGAAGATCTGCCCCGAGATCGTGCCCACCGACCTGCGCGAGGAGCTTTCCGTCAAGTCCGATGGCCTGATGAACGCCTTCCGCCAGCGCCGCCGCGAGCTCATCGAGCGCGGCTGGGCCATCGACGTCGACATGCTGCGCCAGCACATCGACGGCAAGCGCGCCCTCGTCATTCCCTCGCCCGAGCGGCGGGCGTCCAATGGCAAGAACTTCGTGCTGAAGACGGTGCCGCTTATCCCGGCGCGTCGCGAGCCGGCGCTCCAGACCGCCGCGCAATGACGGCCGCGGTAGCGGGGGGGGCACGCGCCGGCGGCCTCGCGCCCCTGTTTCTTGTCGTGTTCATCGCCCTCATGGGCTTCGGCGTGGTGCTCCCCGTCTTTCCTTTCTGGGGAAGGGCCCTGGGGGCCGAGCCGGCCGTCATCACGGTGGCACTCGGCGCCTATTCGCTGGGCCAGTTCCTTGGCGCACCGCTCTGGGGCCGGCTTTCGGACCGCATGGGCCGCCGCCCTGCCCTCCTCCTGTCGCTCGTCGGGGGTGCGCTCGCCTATGTCTGGATGGCCCTTGCCGCCGACATCTGGTCGCTGGGCGGTGCGCGCCTGCTCGGCGGGCTGATGGCCGGCAACATCGCGATCGCCTTCGCCTATGCCGGCGATGTCACCACCGAGGAATCCCGGCCGAAGGCGATGGGATTGCTGGGGGCCGCCTTCGGCCTCGGCTTCATCTTCGGGCCCGCCATCGGCGGGCTGGTGGCAGGTGCTGATCCGTCCGCAGCGGACTTTGCTCGTGTGGCCTGGGTTGCTGTCGCGATCACAGCCATCGCCGCGCTTCTCGTGTTCGTGCGACTGCCCGAGAGCCTGCCGGCCCAGCGCCGCGCGATCACCCGCGCCGCCGGCCCGGGCCCGACGATGAAGTCGGTGCTCGGGTCCAAGCCGACGGTCGCCGCCCTCATGCTGGTAGCGGTTCTCGTCATCGGCTCGGCTGCCATGATGGAAACCACCTTCGCCCTATTCGCGGATGACATGCTGCGGTGGTCGCCGCGCGATGTCGGCCTGTCGTTCGGGTTCATCGGAGCGATCTCCGCCGCGCTGCAGGCCGGCGCCGCGGCGCCGCTTGCGCGGCGCTTCGGCGCCCGGCGCGTGGCGCTTGGCGGCATCGCCCTCTATGCGGCCGGCCTGCTCGGCATGGGGCTTGCCACGAATGCAATCGCAATGCTCGCCGCCCTTGCCGTCACGGCGTCGGGGGTCGGCGTCTTCAACCCCGCCTACCAGACGCTGGTCGCCGCCACCACCGATGACGCCGACCGCGGTCTCGTCAACGGGCTGACGCAGGGCGCGTCTGCCATGGGGCGCATCCTCGGCCCCGCCGTTTCCGGCAGCTTCTACCAGGGCCTGGGGCCGGCAAGCCCCTTCCTCATCGGCGCTGCCCTGATGGCGGTCGCGCTAGCCGTCGCGCTCAAGGTCGGCCGCAGCCAGGCGGGAGAGCCGGCATGATCCGCACCCTCCTGCGAGTGGCCGGCCTTGCCGTCCTTGCGCTGGTGCTGGTTGCAGCCGGCTTCTGGATTGCCAACCGCGAGTATATGGGCCGCTACATGCGCCAGGCCGTCTCGCAGTTCCGCGGCGAGAGCCAGCGCGCCGACTGGTACGAGCCAGTGGAAGAAGTGCCTGGCGCTGCCTTCGTGCCCCTTCCCGTTGCCACCGTCCCCACCGTCTCGCCCACCCATCTCGCCGATGCCCGCGCCTATGCCGAGGAGGTCCGGTCGGAGGGCTTCCTCGTCTGGCAGGGGGGGAAGGTGCAGGAGGCAAGCTATTTCGGCGGCCACCGTGCAGGGGATCTGATCGCGTCCAAGTCCATGGCGAAGATGGTGGTGGGCATCCTCATCGGGCGGGCCATCGCGCTCGGCCACATCGATCATCTTGACCAGCCGGTCTCGGACTTTCTGACCGAATGGCAGGGCACCGACAAGGAAGGCCCCACCATCCGCCATTTCCTGCAGAACTCCAGCGGGATCAGCCGCTTCCAGTACAATGACTTCAAGCCCTGGTCGCTCACCATGCGGGAATATCTCTCGAGCCACCACGAGAAGATCCTGCTCTTCGAGACGAAGCGCGATTACGAGCCCGGCACGGAATATGACTATTCGATGATCACGAGCGATGTGCTGGCGCTCGTCATCGAGCGGGCAACCGGCCAGCGCTATGCCGATTTCCTGGGCCGCGAGCTGCTCCTCCCCATCGGCGCGGCGGGCGGCACCGTCTATGTCAACCGGCCCGGAGGGCTGGCGCATGCCGGCTGCTGCCTGATGCTGCCGGCAGAAAGCTTCCTGCGCCTCGGCATCCTGCTGGCGCGCGACGGCGTGTGGGAAGGCACGCGCCTGCTTCCCGAAGGCTGGGTGCAAGAGACGGTCACGCCGTCGCCGGCCAATCCGCACTGGGGCCTGCACATGTGGATCGGGCGGCCGTGCGTCGAGCGGCTGCGCTGGTTTCCCGAACGCTCGCAGAAGGTCGGCGTGCTCCACTCGGCTTGCTATCTGGCCGACGATCTCTTGCTGTTCGACGGCTCGGGCAACCAGGCGATGTGGATCGTGCCGTCGCGCGATCTGGTGGTGCTGCGCTTCGGGCCGCCGCCCACCCGCCGCCCCGGCCAGCCGGGCGAGTTCGACAACAGCCGCCTTCCCAACACCATCATCCGCGGGCTGGACGCGCGCGCCGCCGCATCGGCCCAATCCCTGCCCGAAGGCTAGCGCAGCGCTGCCAGCACGAGGTTCGGCAGCGCGCTGTCGTCCCAGTCCATCACCGACCGGCCCACCCGCACGATGGTCAGCCGCTCCGACGGGATCACATAGACACGCTGGCCGCCGGCGCCGTCGATGTAGAACACATCCTCGCGCGCGAAGGGTTCTGCGGCCGGCACGGTCATGGCGATGGTTGCGGAATAGCGGCGCACCGGCGCATGCGGGCTGCCGCGCCAGACCTGTAGCCCGAAATTCGGGTTGGTGGCCGAGGGCGCCAGCATCGCCTCGACATGGGCCACGGGCACCAGCTGCCGCCCGCCTGCGCGGCCCTTGTTGCGGATCAGTTCGCCCACCAGCAGCCAGTCCATCGGCCGCGCCTGCAGGCAGCAGAAATAATGGGGGGAGCCGCCTTCCCGGTCGAGAAACAGCCGGGCGTCGGCAGCACCGATGGGCTTCCAGATGCGCGCGGACAGGAAATCGGCAAAGCGCATCGGCAGCGCGGACGCCAGCGCTTCGCCCGCCAGCTGGCTGTCGACATTGGAATAGGCAAAGCGGGTGCCGGGCGGCACCTCCTGCGGCACGGCAAGCGCCACCTTGCGGATGTCGCTTGCGAACATCAGCTGCATCGCCGGCGAATCGGGCTGGGGCGGCCCCGGTGGCCGCGGCGGGAAGGCGAGACCCGACTCCATCGCCAGCAGCTGGGCGATGGTGATGCGCCCGCGCGGATCCTCCCGCCATTCCGCGAGATGGCGGCCCACCGGATCATCGAGCGACAGGCGCCCGTCCGCCACCGCTGCGCCCTGGGCCAGCGCCATGACCGCCTTCATCATCGAGGCAGTCGAGAAGCGCGAGTCGCGCGAAAAGCCGTTCCAGTAGCGCTCCAGCACGATCCGGCCGTCCCGCGCCACCAGCAGCGCATGGCTCTGCCGGGCCTCGGCAAGGGCCGCCGCCCGCTCCAGCGCCTGCGGGTCGAACCCGGCGCGTGTAGGTGCTGCCGTCCGGAGCGCCCAGCCCCCGCCACCGCGCACCGTTTCGGCCGGCTGATAGGCGTCGACTGCCTCCACGCCCTTCTCGACGGGAAGCGCCTGCGCGCGCGCCAGGATGGCAGCCGCTTCCTCCGGCGGCAGCGCAGCAGCCGGAGCCGCAGCGGCCAGCAGCAGCGCGAGGAACGCCGCCCTCATGCGTCCGTCTCCGGCGCGAGCGTTGCCAGAAGCGCCGTCACGAAGGCCGTGCGCTCCTGCTCGAGGCGCGCGGCGAGCGCCGCGTCCGGCTGGAAGTTCGCCACCGCGTCGCGGACATCGATCCCGCGCCCGGCCAGCACCGCCTCGAGCACATGCACCCGGTCGCGCGTGATCCAGAGCTCGCGTGCCAGCAGCAGCACGGCCTTGCCCAGATGGTCGAGCTGGCCCGGGTGCAGCGAGGGGCCGGCACTCGCCGCCCGGCTGGCGGCCCCGGCGTCGCTCATGGCCGGGTGCCGATG
>JBDNCK010000344.1:0-2733 GCA_046719675.1 Sphingomonadaceae bacterium
ACGAGGAGGGTTCGAATCGTCATCAGGCAACCTCTTTCGGTCTTGGCAGGGGCCGGGCGATCGCGAACGGGTTTCGCGGCTGCTCGCCAGATCCTTTCTGGAGCGGCAGATCGATGACGACCCGCAAGCCCGGGCCGCCCTGCGGGGGGCCGCCCTGATCCGGCCCGGTTGCAGTGCTGGCGTGAACAGCTGGTGAACTGATGGCTGGCATCAGCTCGAACCGGTGGTCCGCCCCATAGGCCTGGAAGAGCCGTTCGCGGATATTCTCAAGCCCCAGGCCCGTGCCCTCATGCGAAGGGCCGGGGCCAGCTTCGCCGATTCCGGGCCCGGTGTCGGCCACTTCCACGATGAGGCGACCCTTCTGGGCGCAGGCGGAAATCAGGATGTCCGCCCCTTCCTCGAGCGGGGTGACGGCATATTTCACGGCATTCTCGACCAGCGGCTGCAGCAGCAGGGAAGGCAGGCGCGCGTCTTTTGCCTCCTCGTCGATGTCGAAGCGCACGCGCAGCCGGCTCCCGAACCTGATCCGCTCAATGTCGAGATAGAGCTGCAGCGCCTCCACTTCCTGCGCGACGGTTGCAAGGCCCGCCCGCTCGCCCACGAGGGTGTACCGCAGGAAGGAGGACAGCCTGGACAGCATCGCGTTCGCCTTCTCGGTGTCGCCGAGCAGGACGAGCGTGGAGATGCTGTTGAGCGTGTTGAACAGGAAATGCGGATTGAGCTGGTAGCGCAGCATCTCCAGCTGCGCGCGGCTGGCCTGGCCTTCGAGGCTCGCGAAGCGCTCGCCCTGCTCGTCGAGCATGAGGAAGTAGTTGATCCCGAAATAGAGGGCAGTCCAGGCGCCCAGCACGGCGATGGTGAGGAGGATGGCGCCGAGGAACTCGATCCCGACCGGCCGCCAGCCGGGCCGGTAGAAGGTGGCGTGCGCCCACACCTCGATCGTCGAGAAGAGCATCGCCCCTGCGAGCAGGATGAGGGCAGCAAGCGTCCAGGTAACAAGCGGGCGCAGGCGGATGATCCGCCGGTAGGCGGTCGCCATGAGCAGGGTGATGGAAAAGCCGGTGACGGTCGTCAGAAGGGCGGGCAGGATGAAGGAAACGCCCATCGCATTGGCAAGCCCGCCCAGCGTGCGGAGCAGGAAATAGCCCGCCCAGCCGGCGATCTGGAGGGTCCAGAAGGCGCGGTTCCGGTCGGCGAAGAAGCCGCGACGTTCGGGGACACGCGTCGCCATGGCGGCAAAGACTAGGCCGCGCGACGCGGCGCGCCAAGGGGATTCCGGCCGGCTGCCAGCAGGAGGGCGTGGGCTGCCAGCACCTCGCCGGCCGCACGCGGCGTCTTCATCGCCCGCTCGGCTGCAAGCAGCGCGTCCAGCGCTTCCATGATCCGCGCCGGCGGCCAGCGGGGCAGGGCCGCCTTCAGCAGCGGCCTGTCGCGCCAGAAGACCGGCGGGCGATGCCGTTCGACGGCTGCATCCGCATCGAGGCCGTCGCGCGTCATTGCAGCGCTGAGCTCCAGCAGCAGGAACAGCCGGCGCGCCAGCGCGCGCAACCCCGGAAACACGCCATCCCCGCTCGCCATGGCGCGCGCGAGCGCCTTGTGATCGCCCGCCAGGATTGCCGCCACCAGTCGGTTCACATCCTCGCCTTCGCTGTCGGCAACCAGTTGCGCGAACAGGTCAGGCGGCAGCTGCCCTGGCTGCTGCGCGGTGGCGCCAGCGGCAATCGCCAGCTTTTCCACCTCGCGGGCCAGCACACCGGCATGGGCACCCGATGCCTGCCACAGCGCTTCCGCCTGGCCCGGCGCCAGCAGCAGGCCCTGCGCGCGCGCCAGATCGGCCGCCTGCCTGGCGCCGTCGCGCTCGGTCGGCGCCCAGGCGATGACGGCTCGGGCAGCGGGATGCCGTTCGACGAGCGTGCGCAGCGCCGAGGTGCGCGGCAGGTCTCCGGCAAGGGCAAGCACCGGGTTGCCAGCCGCCGGCGCGTCGAGGAGCAGCCGCACCGCCTCGCCTGCGCGCTCGGTCACGCCCGCGACGATGATGAGCCGCGCGCCGCCGAACATCGGAATGCTCGCCGCCTCGTCCGCGAGACGGCCCGGCTCGGTTTCGACGGCGCTGGCCGGAAGTTCGAGGACTTCGCCGTCTTCGGTCTTCAGGCCCTTGCGCGCGGCCTCGGCCAGCGCGCCTGCCTCGCCCGGGTCCGGGCCGAAGACGCACCACAGGCGCACATCTCCCGCGGGCTGCGCGAAGGCGCCGAGGAAGGCCTGTCGCTTCAGCAGCATCAGCTGCCGCGGCGCGCAAAGATCGCAAGCCGGCCGACGATCTGGTCGGCAACCGCTTCCGCCAGCCGCTCGACGGCGGTCACCTCGCCGGCAACGACGGCATATTCCGAGCCCACCACGTCGATGCCGGCGTCTGCGCCAGCCACGGATTCGAAGACCACCTTGCCGCTTTCGAGGTCCGTCAGGCTGTAGCGGGCGCGCAGGGTCCGCCGCTCGCGCACGATGGTATTGTCCCCGCGCACGCCAAAGCCCTCGATCCGGTCATCGAGCACGACGGCAAGCCGATAGCGCGGCGCGCCTGCGCCCGGCCCAGGCGCCAGCCGGCTTTCCAGCTCGCCCTGCACGAGAAAGCCGGTACGCTCGGCAATGGGCGCCACTTCGACCCTCCCCAGCAACCCCTGCGATGCCGCCCGGCCAGACGCCGAATAGACCGGCTGCAACTGGCAGGCCGGCAGC
>JBDNCK010000345.1:0-2727 GCA_046719675.1 Sphingomonadaceae bacterium
CCGAGCAGGCGCGCCAGCAGCCCATTGCCGATTCGGGCCAGGGACAGCCCGGATTCCTGCGCCTCGGCCAGCCAGCGTTCGTCCGAGCCGGCAACCTGCCTCAGCGCCAGGGCCGAACGTCCGTCGACAGGATGCCGAAGGCGGATGCCGTTGTCGGACATGCCCTGCCCTTCCCCGCAGGCTGCGGCCTTGCGGCTATTCGGTGGGCTCGACGACACTGGTGTCGCGCTCGAAGCCTTCCGTCTCGAGCTTCAGCATCTGGATGGCGACCGCGTTGGCATTGGCATCAAGATCGGGCAGGGCCTGGTACTCGGAGACCCAGCAGCGGTAGAGCCGGTAGGACAGCGCCAGCTGCCCGGCCTCGTTGTAGACGTCGAGAATCACATCCTTGCGGAAGTCGGCAAGGGCCATTTCCGCGCCCAGCCCCGAGCCATAGTTCCACACGAGATTGGCCCAGTTCTCGAATTCGGGATCGTGGGTGACACCCCGCTCCAGCGTGATCGGCTCGTACTTGGTGCGGCCGGGCGACTTGCGCACGCTCGAGGGATCGCCGCCCTCGCGATGCTCGATGACTTCGGTGGTGCGCTTGAGCGCGGAGGCCTTCGAGACGCCCGCGACATAGCGGCCATCCCATTTCACCCGGAACTTGAAGTTCTTGTACGGATCGAAGCGGAAAGCATTGACGACGAACTGGGCCATGGGCTTGCCTTTCAGATCTCGGCCCGGCGGGCGATCTGCTGGATCTTCAGGATGACGAACTCGGCGGGCTTCAGCGGCGCGAAGCCGACCTCGATGTTGACGATGCCATTGTCGATGTCCGTCTGGGTGGTGGTGGTGCCATCGCAGCGCACGAAAAAGGCATCGCGCGGCGTGCTGCCCTGGAAGGCGCCCTTGCGGAACAGATCGTGCATGAAGGCCCCGACATTGAGCCTGATCTGGGCCCACAGCGGCTCGTCATTGGGCTCGAACACCACCCACTGCGTGCCGCGATAGAGGCTTTCCTCCAGGAACAGGGTGAGCCGGCGGACAGGCACATATTTCCAGTCCGAGGCCAGCGCATCCGCCCCTTCGAGCGTGCGCGCCCCCCAGCAGATGCTGGCATAGACCGGGAAGGTGCGCAGGCAGTTGACACCCAGCGGGTTGAGCGCGCCATTCTCGAGGTCGGTCAGCACATAGTCGAGCGCCTGGACATTCCGGAGCCGCGCCTCGGTGCCAGCGGGCGCCTTCCAGACGCCGCGCTGCGCGTCGGTCCGGGCATAGAGGCCGGCAATCGTGCCCGATGGCCCGAGACTTCTGAGGCGCCCGCCATTGAGCGGATCGGGCACGCGGGTGCGCGGATAATAGACGACGGCATTGGGGTGGCGCAGCGTCGCATTGTCGGCAAGCCAGGCCTGCATCTGGTCGAGCCGGACGGTGGCGGCCGGAATGTCCACCAGCAGCATGGAGCGCCGCTCCTCGCAATAGGCGGTGGCCTCGGCATAGAGGGCGCGCATGTCGGCACCCGACATGGCAGCGGCATCGGGCAGGCACAGGATGTTGAAGAGATCGACATCCTCGAGCGCATAGAGGCCCGTCTTGGCCGCCCGGGCCCCGCGGTAGCGCGTGACGGCAACCGGCAGCGTGCCGTCTGCGCCCTGCGTCGTCGGGACAAATTGCTGCGGCGAGACGATCGCGCGCTGCGCGGCGGCAACACCGGCCCCGGTATCCAGCAGATAGTCGGCAAGCGCCGTGCCAGCAAAACCGATGGTGGCCCCCGGATCGAAGGGGCGGGCGCCACGGCCCAGCCGGATGACGAGCCGCGCCGGATCATCGGCCAGGTTGCTTCCGACGACCTCGACCGTCGCTTCGGAAAGATAGGGCTGCTGGGCAAGCGGCAGCACGGTCGCCTGGGCGCGCAGGGCCGTCTGGAAGTTCGCCGCCCAGTCTGCAAGTCGTCGCGGGGCGGGAGTTGCCGCAATGCTGAAGGCCGGAATGGCCGTCGGGTTGCCGGCGATGGTGACGGTGGCCTGAAGACTGGTTGCCGCGTTCGGCGCGAGATGGCCGGCCGGAAAGGCGCCGGACACCGTGCCGGACGGCGCAGGCCGTGCGAATTGCGCGGGCAGCGCTGCAAGGCCCTGGCGGTCGAGCTGGACGAGGAGCGAGGCGGCATTCACGGTGGCAAGCGCATTCTCGGGGCCGTCTTGCATCAGCAAGTTCACGAACCGCTCGGAGGCGAGGATCGCCGTCCGGTCACCGTCCTGCCGCACCAGGCTCACCGTCAGGTTGAAGAGCTGGCCCGTCTCGTCGCTGCTGCGGGGCGGGCGGGTGGCCAGATCGACTTCGACCCTGAGGTCATTGCCCCACAGGCCCGGATTCTCCCCCGACTGGCCGAGATGCTGGCGCCCGGCGACAAAGCGCAGGATATTGTTCCCCAGGCCATTGGCGAGCGTGGCCCGCGCGGCCGCCGCATTGGCCGAGGCGACCCGGACGACGATGCATTCGCTGCCACCGTTCAGGAAGAACTGCTGGATGGCGTAGCTGGTTTCGTGATCGGCGGCGAGGCCGCCATATTCGCGCTCGAAGTCGGCGAGGCTGCGCAGGGTGACGGCCCGGTCGAGGAGACCGCGCGGGAAGCTGCCGACGAACGCGGCCGTGGCCGTTGCCACGCCTGCGACAGTCCTGACGCCGCTTGGAACTTCCTCGACATAGACTCCGGGGTAGGTGGGCCGCACGGGCATGTCCTTGTCT
>JBDNCK010000346.1:0-2724 GCA_046719675.1 Sphingomonadaceae bacterium
AACCCTTGTCAGGCGACCTGCGCGATCCGGCGCCTGCGCGCGGCAAGCCCGACGAGGCCGAAGCCCGCAATCATCAGTGCCCACGTTCCCGGCTCGGGAATGACGCCGAAGGTCACCTCGTCGAAGGAGCCGAGCAGGAACGGACCATAGTTCCCGAACTGTCCGGCCGGCAGGGGCGTGAAGAAGAAGCCGAAGTCGGCGGTGCTGCTGATGGCGCTCAGACTCGCGAAAAAGCCACAGCCAGCAAAGCCGCACAGGTCCCCGGATGTCACGAACGTGCCGAGGTTGGTGTCGTAACCGAACCAGACATAGTCCGTAAGCGGCAGGACATCGGCGAGCGTGTAGGTGAAGCCGAACAGGCTCACCTCGAAAGCCGTGAGGTCTGCATAGGTCAGCAGGCCGGAGGCACCGGGCGCGACGGTGAAGGATCCCGTTGCCTGCGGAACGCCGGACAGGTTGTAGCTGAAGGTGATGATGGTCGCGTCCGCAGCCGTGGCAGCCGCCAGCATGGCGGCAGTTCCTGCAAGCGCCAGCGCTGCGTTCCTGATTCCCTTGATCATAGCAGGTCTCCTGTCTTGCCCATTGCAAGCAGGATGGTGTTGCAAGTATCGTGCCAGATTAGGGAAACGGTTGGATTCCAGCGTCTTAAGTCCTGTCGCCTTCACTGGGGTTGTCAAAAAGACTTACAACAGGCTGCCATGGTCAGAGGCCAGACGCATTTCCCGGGTCACACGGATCCGAACCCATGGTCGAGAAAGCGCATAGCCAGCGCAGCATGTACCGCGGCTCCGCGCGCCATCACCGTCTCATCCAGCACCATGCGGTTGGAATGGAGGGCGCAGCATTGCCGCCAGTCCTCGCCCGCATGGGAGGCGCCCAGGAAGAACATGGCGCCTGGCACCTTTTCCAGCACGTAGGAGAAGTCCTCCGCGCCCATGACCGGGGCCTCCATCGTGCGCCAGGCCTCGTCACCAAGCAGGTCGCGGATGGTGCGCGCGGCGAAATCGACGGCGCGGCGATCGCAGATGGTGACCGGAAAGCCCTCGGTGAAGCGGACGTCGGCCGTCGCGCCATGAGCCATGGCAATGCCCTCTGCCACGCGCCTGAGGCCCGCCTGCACAGCCGACCGGCGATGAGGGGAGAGCGTGCGGATCGTGCCCAGGAGATAGGCGCTCTCCGCAATCACATTGTTGGTGGTGCCGGCCGCAATCTTCCCAACCGTCACCACGGCCGGATCGCCGACCGGCACTTCGCGGGTCACGAAGGTCTGGATGGCCGTCACGATCGCGCAGGCGATCGGCACGGGATCGCAGGCGTCGTGCGGCATGGAGGCGTGGCCGCCCCTGCCTTTGACCGTCACTTCGAGCATGTCGGCAGAGGCAAGAAGCGGCCCGGCGCGGCCGCCGAACACGCCATGCGGCGCATTGGGCATCACATGCAGCGCAAAGGCCGCATCGGGCAGCGGATCGAGAAGCCCGTCCTCCAGCATGAAGCGCGCGCCATGATGGCCTTCCTCGCCCGGCTGGAACATGAAGAGGACGGTGCCTGCCAGTTCCTCGCGCCGCGCGCACAAAAGGCGGGCGGCGCCTGCCAGCATCGCGGTGTGGCTGTCATGCCCGCAGGCGTGCATCGCCCCCGGCACTTCGGACGCGAAGGGCAGGCCCGTGTCTTCCGGCATGGGAAGCGCATCCATGTCGCCGCGCAGCAGCACGGTGCGGCCATTGGCGCCCCCCTGCAGCACCGCGACCATGCCCGATGTCGAGGGCCCCTCGCGCCACGCCAGCGGCAGGTCGGCAAGCGCGGCGCGCACCTTCGCCATCGTCCTTGGCGTATGCAGGCCAAGCTCGGGCTCGCGATGGATGGCGCGGCGCAGGTCCACCATCATGGGAAGCAGCGCATCGGCCGCCTCCGGAAGCTTCGTCAGCGATTCTTCGCAGGCACCCACAGCACATCTCCCTCCCCGCCCGACTCCGGCCGGTTGGCGTGGCGGGCCATCACGAACAGCAGGTCCGACAGGCGATTGAGATAATGGAGCGCCACGTCGCTCACCTGGGTCTGCGCGGCTGCCGTCACCACGGCGCGCTCGGCGCGCCGCACCACGGTGCGCGCCACATGCAGATGCGCGGCAAGCGGCGTGCCGCCGGGAAGCACGAAGCTGGAAAGCGGTGCGAGGTCGGCGTTGAGCTGGTCGATCTCGTGCTCCAGCCGCGCCACCTGCGCCGGCACCACGCGCAGGGCCTCCCAGCCCTCGGGTTCCCCCGGCGTTGCCAGGTCGGCGCCCAGGTCGAACAGATCATTCTGGATGGCGAGCAGCATGGATCGATAGGGATCGCCGGCGGCAAGGACGGCAACGCCGATCGCGCTGTTCGCCTCATCGACCGTGCCATAGGCCTCGACCCGCGCAGCATCCTTGGCAAGCCGTGAGCCGTCGGCCAACCCCGTCGTCCCGTCATCTCCCGTTCGCGTATAGATCCGGTTCAGCCTGACCATCAGCCGCCGACCCCGCGCCCGAACAGCACGAAGAGCAGGACGACAAGCAGGACGGCAACCCCCTGGAGCATGACACGGGCGGTCATCAGCTGGTTGGAGCGCTGGCCGGTCACGTCCTTGCCCGAGGCCATGGTGAGGATGCCGCGCACCAGCACATAGACGACGGCAAGTGCCGTGACACCGATGAGGACGATGATGAAACTGTCCATACGGCCCTTCTAGGCCGAAGCGCCC
>JBDNCK010000347.1:0-2706 GCA_046719675.1 Sphingomonadaceae bacterium
ATCATTCACATGCATGAACTCGCGCAAGGGCGTGCCTGTCCCCCACACCACCATTTCGCTTGCACCCCTGATCCGCGCCTCATGCGCCTTGCGAACAAGGGCGGGGAGGACATGGCTGTTTTCAAGGTCATAATTGTCTCCGGGCCCGTAGAGATTGGTGGGCATCGCCGAGATGAAATCATGCCCGCCCTGCCGCCGGTAGGCCTCGCAGAGCTTCAGCCCAGCGATCTTGGCGATCGCATACCACTGGTTGGTTGGCTCCAGCGGACCCGACAGCAGCGCCTGCTCAGGAATAGGCTGGGGCGACAGGCGCGGGTAGATGCACGAGGATCCCAGGAACAGCAGCTTGGCCACGCCAAGCCGCGCTGCCGAGTCGATCAGGTTCGACTGAATGGCCAGATTGTCCGAAAGAAAGTCGGCGGGATAGCGGTCGTTCGCCAGGATGCCTCCCACCTTTGCTGCAGCCACGACAACGACATCTGGCCGATAGCTCGCCATCCAGCGGTTCACCGCCTGCTGGTCGCGCAGATCGAGGGTGGCCTTGGGAGCCGTCAGCACGTCGCAGCGCTCGACAGCAAGGCGCCGCACGAGAGCCGCGCCCACCATGCCGCGATGGCCGGCCACGAATATGCGCCGACCCGCAAGGTCGAAGCTATTGCGCGGCATGGCGCGCCTCGCTCCTCCCCATTTCCGCAAGATCGGCTGTCACCATCTCGCGCACCATGTCCTCAAGGCTCGTGGTTGCCTTCCAGCCGAGCTGGTGCTCCGCCTTGCTTGGGTCCCCCAGCAGCAGATCCACCTCGGTCGGCCGGAAATAGCGCGGGTCCACCCTGACCAGTACGGCGCCGGTGCGGGCATCACGCCCGATCTCGTCCACGCCCTTGCCCTCCCAGTGGATCGTGCGGCCGATCTGTGCGAACGCCAGTTCGACAAACCGGCGCACGCTGGTGGTTCTGCCGGTGGCAAGAACCCAGTCATCCGGGACATGGTGCTGCAGGATGCGCCACATGCCTTCCACATAGTCGCGCGCGTGGCCCCAGTCCCGCCGAGCGTCCAGGTTGCCGAGCCACAGCGCACTTTGCAGCCCCCGCTCGATGGCGGCAACCGCACGGGTGATCTTGCGGGTCACGAAGGTTTCCCCGCGAAGCGGACTTTCATGATTGAACAGGACCCCGTTGGCCGCAAACATCCCATAGGCTTCACGATAGTTGACCGTGATCCAGTAGGCATAGAGCTTGGCGGCCGCATAGGGACTGCGCGGATAAAAGGGAGTGGTCTCCTTTTGCGGCGTCTCCTGCACCTTGCCGAAAAGCTCCGACGTCGAGGCCTGGTAGAAGCGTGTCTGGCGCTCAAGGCCGAGGATGCGGATTGCCTCCAGCAGCCGCAGCGTGCCCAGCGCATCGGCGTTGGCGGTATATTCGGGCGTTTCGAAGCTGACCTGCACATGGCTTTGGGCGGCCAGGTTGTAGATTTCGTCCGGCTGCACTTCCTGGACCAGCCGGATGAGGTTGGTCGCATCCGTCAGATCCCCATGGTGCAGGAAGAAATTCGTCTCGCCCTCGTGCGGATCCTTGTAGAGATGGTCGATCCGCCCGGTATTGAACGAGGATGACCGGCGCTTCACGCCATGGACAACATAATCCTTGGCCAGCAGCAGTTCCGAGAGATAGGCACCGTCTTGACCGGTGACGCCAGTGATCAAGGCCGTCTTCGCCACGCAAGTCCCATCCTGGTCATCCTGTTTTTCGCCCGTTAGCGTCTGCCTCCCACCGCGTCCACCCGCGCCATGGCTGGCAAACGGCATTGGGTCGGCCCTGTCCGGCCCGCTACCCCGCCATGAAGCGGCGGTAGGCAGGCGTTGTCAGGAAGTCGGGAAGCTCGGGGGCCATCACCAGGTCGGCAAGGATGGTGGCGGCTTCGCGGTACCTGCCGGCAGCGAAGAAGTTGTCGCCAACCTCGCCTTTCCACACCTCGAGCTGGCGCGCGATCTCCTCGGCGATCCGCTCGCCCGTCACCTGCTGGCCGTCGTCGAGCGTCACTCCATGCGTGCGCCACTGCCAGAGCTGGGCGCGGCTGATCTCGGCGGTGGCGGCATCCTCCATCAGGTTGTGGAGCGGCACGGCCCCCTGCCCGCGCAGCCAGGCCGCGATATAGCCGATGGCGACATTGACGTTCATCGCCAGCCCGGCGGCCGTCTTCGGGCCATCGCTTGGCGTCGTCAGCGCCGCTGCCGTCGCCTCGCCGGCAGGGATCACGCTCTTCTGGTTGGGGCCGGGCATCAGCCGGTCGAACACCTCCATCGCCACCGGCACCAGTGCAGGATGTGCCACACAGGTGCCGTCATGGCCGAGGGTCGCCTCGCGCTCCTTGTCGGCGCGCACGGCGGCAAAGGCTGCCTCGTTGCGGGCGGCATCATCCTTGACCGGGATGAAGGCGCTCATGCCGCCCATCGCGTGCGCGCCGCGGCGGTGGCAGGTGCGGACCACATGGGCGGCATATTCCGCCATGAAGGGAACCGCCATCGAAACCGCCGCGCGGTCGGGCAGCACCTTCGTCGGATCATGCTGGAAGGTCTTGATATAGCTGAAGATATAATCCCAGCGGCCGCAGTTGAGGCCGACGATATGGTCGCGCAGCTCATAGAGGATCTCGTCGGCCATGAAGGCAGCGGGCAACGTCTCGATGAGGACGGTTGCCCTGATCGTG
>JBDNCK010000348.1:0-2702 GCA_046719675.1 Sphingomonadaceae bacterium
CCCGAACTCGACGAAGCGACCCGTTCCCAGGCGCACCATCTCGGCCACCGATTCGCGCCAGCGCACCATGTGCGTCACCTGCTCGACGAGAAGCGCGCGGATCGCATCGGGATCATGCGCTGGGGCTGCCGTCACATTGGCCACCACGGGTACGAGCGGGGCGGCAAGCGGAGTCTGGGCCAGCGCGCCGCGCATGGCCTCTGCTGCCGGCGCCATCAGGGGGCAGTGGAAGGGGGCAGACACATGCAGCAGGATGGCGCGCCGCGCACCGCGCCCTCTCGCAAGCGCAATCGCCCGTTCCACCGCCGCGTGATCGCCCGAGATCACCACCTGCCCCGGCGCATTGTCATTGGCCGCCGCGCAGACCTCGCCCTCGCGCGAGGCCTCGCGGGCAATCGCCTCCACGGCCGGGAAGTCGAGCCCGAGGATTGCCGCCATTGCGCCTTCGCCCACTGGCACGGCATGCTGCATCGCCTCGCCGCGCAGCCGCAGCAGACGCGCGGCATCGGCGATCCTGAGCGCGCCTGCGGCCGCCAGCGCCGTATATTCGCCAAGGCTGTGCCCGGCCACCAGCCGCGCCTTTTCCGCCAGCTTCAGGCCGCCTTCCTTCTCCAGCACCCGCAGCGCTGCAATGCCCACCGCCATGATCGCCGGCTGGGCGTTCTCGGTCAGCGTCAGTTCCTCGGCCGGCCCCTCGAACATGAGGCGCGACAGCCGGCGCCCGAGCGCATCATCCACTTCCTCGAACACTTCGCGCGCAGACGCGCTGCCGTCGGCCAGCGATTTCCCCATGCCCACCGACTGGCTCCCCTGGCCGGGGAAGATGAATGCGGTATCCAACCCTTTACCATCCTTTCCACGTCACCTGCCGCGCCCCCTAGTCGCCCCCACGGCGGGACAGAAGCCCCTTTTTTCGCGCCGGGGAACCGCTGCCGGGGGCTTTTTCCCCTTTTCGACTCGCGTTGCACTTGGATATGCGACAGGCTTCTGCAAGATGGGCGCAGGGGGCTGTGGCTGATTTCGATCGGGATTGCCGGCTTCCTGCCCGTCCCGGTCGCTGGTTCAGCAACGGGCCACGCATGCGGGGCAAAAGAGAGAGGGTCGCCCGCTTCGACGGGCCAGGCAGGAAAGACGAAGCTATGCATTCTGGGTTGCGGTTCTTGGTTGTGATGGGTCTTGCCGGCGCGGTCGTCTCGGGCCCGGCATTGGCGCAGGCCTTGCCGCCGGCCGTGGGCAAACCCCTTCAGAGCGCCCAGAATGCCGCGCGTGCCGGCAACAATGCCGCAGCGCTCAACGCCATCGACCAGGCGCGCGCGGCCGCCAAGACGCCGGCCGAGCGCCGCGCCGTCTCGCAGATGGCCGCCTATGTGCACACGCGCTCCGGCAATTTTGCGCGCGCTGCCTCCGAGCTGGAGTCGATCGGCGCCCCGCCCAGCCAGCTCGCCCCGCTCTATTACCAGGCCCGCCAGTACGACAAGGCGATCGCCGCTGCCCAGAAGTCGGGCCAGACCACGATCATCGCCCAATCCTATCTGCAGCAGGGCAAGGCTGCGGAGGCCGCCAAGATCTACGAGCAGATGGTGGCGAAGAACCCCAACAACGCAACGGCGCTGCAGAATCTCGCCGGCGCCCAGTTCAAGATGGGCGACAAGGCAGCCTATCTGAAGACGACCCAGCAGCTCGTCCGCCTCGACCCGACGCCCAACCGCTGGCGGACGCTGCTTGTCGACATCAAGAACAACCCCATGTCGCGCGAGGCAAAGCTCGGGGTCTATCACCTGATGGACGAGACGAAGTCGCTGCGCACGGTCGCCGAAGTCGAGGATTTCGCCAAGTTTGCGATCGTCTCCGGCCAGGCAGGCTATGCCGAGCGGATCATCCGCGAAGCAACGTCGGCGGGCATCCTCGAGCCCGGGGACGCCATGGGCCAGCGCATCCTGCAGGCGGCTTCGAAGCGTTCGGCCGACGCGCTGCGCGCGGCGCCCGCGGAAGCCAAGAATCCGCAAACGGCGATGAACGCCGGCAATGCCTATCTCGGCGCGCGCCAGTATCCGCAGGCCGAGGCCGCCTTTGCCGTCGCCGAAAAGGGGCCGAATGCGGCCTCGGCAACGCTGTTCAAGGGTATCGCCACCCTGCGCCAGGGGCGCCGCAACGAGGCCAAGGAGATCTTCGACAGCCTCAAGACAGGCCCGATGGCCGATGTCGCCTCCCTCTGGTCGCTCTACGCGTCCACCAAGGGGGTCTAGCCACCAGGGGGGGTCTGGAGCGCGATCAGGCTCGCCTGCCGGCCATAGTCCGGCTCGCCTGCCAGCGTCGCGCGGCGATAGCTGAAGAAGCAGCCGGCCTCCGCACAGGTGTCCCGCGCGAGCTGCTCGACCAGCCCCACGCCCGCGCGCACCAGCCGGTGGGCGCAATAGCCGGCAAGATCGAAATGCGGCCGCCCCGATGGCCCCGGCGCGAAGAAGCGCGCGTTGCCCGCGTCTGCCTCGAGGAAGCGTTCGGCGAACTCCGGCCCCACTTCGTAGCTCGGCGGCGCAATCGCCGGCCCGATCGCCACGGCAATCCGCGTCCGATCCGCCCCCAGCTGTTCCATCGCCCCCACGGTTGCCTCCAGCACCCCGGCAAGCGCCCCCTTCCAGCCGGCATGCGCTGCCCCGATGACGCCGGCTTCCACGTCTGCAAACAGCACCGGCGCGCAATCC
>JBDNCK010000349.1:0-2687 GCA_046719675.1 Sphingomonadaceae bacterium
GTGACCGTGCTGCGCTATGAATGAGGCGCTCATCGTCCAGGGGCTTGCGCGCCAGTTCCACCAGGGCGGCGAGACGATCGACGTCCTGCGCGGCGTTGATCTTGCCGTCGCCCGCGGCGAGATCGTCGCGCTTCTCGGGCCTTCGGGCTCCGGGAAGTCGACGCTGCTGCAGGCCGCCGGGCTTCTGGAGGGCGGCTGGACCGGGGCAATCCGGATCGATGGCGTGTCCGCGCAGGGGCTGGATGATGCGGGAAGGACGGCGCTCAGGCGCGAGAAGCTGGGGTTCGTCTATCAGTTCCATCACCTGCTGCCGGACTTCTCGGCGCTCGAGAATGTGGTGTTGCCGCAGCTGGTTGGCGGGGTTTCCGAAAGTCAGGCAAGAGACCGGGCGGAGCGGCTGCTCACCGCGCTCGGGCTGGGCGCGCGCCTGACCCACCGTCCCAGCCAGCTTTCGGGCGGCGAGCAGCAGCGCGTGGCCGTTGCCCGCGCGCTTGCCAACCGGCCGGTGCTGGTGCTGGCCGACGAGCCGACCGGCAATCTCGACGAGGATACGGCCGACCGGGTGCTGGCGGCCTTTCTGGAGCTGGTGCGCGGCGAAGGCTCGGCGGCGCTGGTGGCCACCCACAACCGGGCGCTTGCCGCGCGCATGGATCGCGTGGTGCGGCTCGACCATGGGCGGCTCGTCGAAAACGGCGGCTGACTATCCACAGCTTTCTGCGGGCCGGGCGTTGAGGCGCTGACGGCCCGGGCGCATGATGGCGCCGATGTACGTGCCGCTTCGCGTCCAGTCCTGCTTCTCGATCCTCGAGTCGACGATCGACCCCAAGGCCCTTGCGAAGAAGGTGGCAGCGCTGGGCCTGCCGGCCGTGGCGCTGGCCGATCGCGCCAACCTGTTTGCGGCGATGAGCTTTTCCTCGGCCTGCCTTGGCGAGGGCGTGCAGCCGATCATCGGCGCCCTGCTGCCGGTGGTGCGCCCCGTGGCGGACGGCGCGTTGCGCGCCGGGCAGGCGGCGCCCGTGGACTGGCTGCCGCTCTTCGCGCAAGGCGAGGAGGGCTATACCAACCTGCTGGCGCTGGTGAGTGCAGCGCATCTTGAGGCCGACGGGGACCCGGCCCTGTCGCTGGCGCGCCTCGAGGGGCGGACGGCCGGGCTGCTCGCACTGACCGGAGGGGCCGACGGCGCGCTGGCGCGGCTGGCGGCGGAGGGCCAGCGCTTCGAGGCCATGGGCGAGACGCTGCTCCGCCTGTTCGGGGATCGGCTGTTCGTGGAAATTGGCCGCTCGGGCAACGACGTGGAAGAGCGGGCGGAAGATGCCCTTGTCGCCTGGGCGGATGCGAAGGGGCTGCCGATTGTCGGAACGGCGATGGCACGCTTCCTTTCGCCATCCGAGCATGAAGCGCATGACGTGATGCTGTGCATCGGGGCCGGCGCCTATCTCGAGAGCGAGGACCGGCCGCGCTCGAACCCGCAGCAGTATCTGCTCGACTTCGAGGCATTTGCCGCGCGCTTTGCCGACCTGCCGGATGCCATTGCCAACAGCTGGCTGTTCGCGCAGCGCACCGCCTTTGCCGTGGGTCGGCGCGATCCGGTGCTTCCGCGGCTGGTTGACGATCCGGACGCGGAGCGCGCGACGCTCGACCGGATGGCGGAAGAAGGGCTCGCTGCGCGCCTTGCGGGCAAGGATCTTGACCCCGCGCCCTATCGCGAGCGGCTCGCCCATGAGCTTGCCATCATCCACGGGATGGGCTTTTCCGGCTATTTCCTGATCGTTGCCGACTTCATCCAGTGGGCAAGGCGGCAGGGCATCCCGGTGGGGCCGGGGCGCGGATCGGGCGCCGGCTCGGTCGTCGCCTGGGCGCTTGCCATCACCGATCTCGATCCGCTGCAGTTCGGCCTGCTGTTCGAGCGCTTCCTGAACCCCGAGCGGCGATCCATGCCGGACTTCGACATCGACTTCTGCGAAACCCGCCGCGACGAGGTCATCCGCTACGTCCAGCAGAAATATGGCGCGGCGCAGGTGGCGCAGATCATCACCTTCGGAACGCTGAAGGCGCGCGCGGTCGTGAAGGATGTCGGCCGCGTGCTGCAGATGCCCTATGGCGAGGTTGACCGGCTGGCGAAGCTGATCCCGGCGCACCCGGCCGACCCGTGGAACCTGGAGCGGGCGCTTGCCGGCGTTCCGGAGCTCGGGGCGGCGATGCAGGCCGACCCGCGCATTGCCCGGCTGGTCGGCATTGCCCGTGCGCTCGAGGGGCGGCCCCGCCATTCCTCCACCCATGCGGCAGGCGTCGTCATCGGGGACCGGCCGCTCGAGCAGCTGGTGCCCCTCATCCGCGATCCGCGCTCGGACTTTCCGGTCACGCAGTTCGATCTCAAGAGCGCGGAGGAGGCCGGTCTCGTCAAGTTCGACTTCCTCGGGCTCAAGACGCTGTCCGTCCTCGACCGGGCGGTGAAGCTGCTGGCCGCGCGGGGAATGGCGGTCGACCTTGCAGCGCTTCCGCTCGATGACCCGGCCGTCTATCGGCTGCTCACCCGCGGCGACACGGTGGGGGTGTTCCAATTCGAGAGCCCCGGCATGCGCCGCGCCCTTGCGCAGGTGAAGCCCACCGTCTTCGAGGATCTGATCGCGCTCGGCGCGCTCTATCGGCCAGGGCCGATGGACAACATCCCGAGCTTTGCCGCGCGC
>JBDNCK010000350.1:0-2679 GCA_046719675.1 Sphingomonadaceae bacterium
GACCCCGGGCGAATTCGTCCGCCGCGACGCACCCTGGATCACCCGGCTGACGATGGCCAAGCGCGCGGTTGCCCCCTCGATGCCCAAGCTGCTGCGCGTGACCTGACCGGCCCGCAGCCGCTGCGCCCTCAGCGCGCGCCGGCCTTCACGGCCTGCTCCCAGGCGCGCTCGGCCAGTGGCTCGACCGTTTGCGCCATGGCCTTTGCGTGCGGGTTGGAGGCCGTTCCGCGCGCCACCCGCCCCCGGATTCCGTGCACGATCGCTGCCAGGCGGAACATGTTGTAGGCAACACAGAAGTCCATGATAGCGGCCACTTCCTCGGTGGAACGGCCGGTACCGGCGCAGTAGCGCGCCACATATTCCGATTCGGTGGGGATGTTGAGCGCGGCAAGATCCGCCTCGGCCAGGCCCACGGTTCCCGTCGGCGGCATCCGGTACATCATGAGATGATAGGAAAAGTCCGCCAGCGGATGGCCGAGGGTCGAAAGCTCCCAGTCGAGGACGGCGAGCACCTTCGGCTCGGTGGCATCGAAGATCATGTTGTCGCAGCGATAGTCGCCGTGGACGATCGCCGTCTCGTCGCCGGGGGGGATGTTCGCGGGAAGCCACTCCACCAGCCGGTCCATCGCCGGCACCCGGCCCGCCACCGCGATGTCCGCCTCGTAGCTCTTCGACCAGCGGCCGATCTGGCGGGCGAAGTAATTACCGGGCTTGCCGAAGTCCGACAGGCCGACTGCGGCGGGATCGATGCGGTGCAGGCTGGCAAGCGTGTCGCACATGGCCTCGAAATGGGCCCGCCTCTGCGCGGTCGGAACATCGGGGAAGGTGCCATCCCACATGATGCGGCCTTCCACGCAGTCCATCACATAGAACCAGGTGCCGATGACCGTCTCGTCCGTGCACAGGCCAAAGGGACGCGCGACGGGAAAGCCGGTTGGGTGCAGCGCCGAGATCACGCGATATTCCCGGTCCACGGCATGGGCGGATTTCAGCAGCTCACCGGGCGGCTTGCGCCGCAGCACATAGGAGCGGGACGGTGTCACCAGCTTGTAGGTCGGGTTCGACTGGCCGCCCTTGAACTGGCGGACGGACAATGGCCCCTCGAAGCCCTCGACATGCGCGCGCATCCATTCCAGAAGCGCATGCTCGTCGAAGCGATGGGCCTCGCGCACCTCGTCGGTGCCTTCGAACTGCCGCTGGCGGCTCGCCATGTCGGTCATCCCTTGTTCCTCGCCAACTCCCGCCAGCCGATATCGCGGCGGAACAGGGCATCGGCAAAGCTGATCCTTTCGATGGCCGCATAGGCTTCGCTGGCGGCCTGGGCGAGGGTCTGGCCTTCGCCCACCACCGTCAGCACCCGCCCGCCGGCGGCCACCAGCCGGTCGCCCTCGCGCCTGGTGCCGGCCTGGAAGACGAGCGCGCCGCAGGTGTCGATGCCGCGGATCTCGCCACCGGCTGCCGGCAGCCCGGGATAGCCGCGCGCGGCAACCACCACGCCCAGCGCATGCCCCGGCCGCCATTGCACGGTCTGGCCCTGGAGCTCCCCGCGGGCGGCCGAATCGAGCAGGTCGAGCAGGTCGGACTGGAGCAGGGTCATCAGGATCTGGCATTCCGGATCGCCGAAGCGGACATTGAACTCGATGAGCTTCGGCCCTTCGGCCGTCAGCATCAGGCCGGCAAAGAGAACACCCGAAAAGGGCGTGCCGCGCGCTGCCATGGTGCGGAGCACCGGGTGGATGATCCGCTCCATCGTCTCGGCCTGAAGCGCAGGCGTGAAGACGGCGGCCGGCCCATAGGCGCCCATGCCGCCCGTGTTGGGGCCGGTGTCGCCTTCGCCCACGCGCTTGTGATCCTGGATGGCGAGAAGGGGCAGCGCCGTCTCGCCATCGGCCAGCACGAAGAAGCTCACCTCTTCGCCTTCGAGGCGCTCCTCCAGGATGAGCTGGGCCTGCCCGGACGCGAAGAGCGAATCGATGGCCTCGAGCGCCTCTGCTTCGGTCTCGGCAACCGTCACGCCCTTGCCCGCGGCAAGCCCGTCGGCCTTGACGACGATGGGCGCGCCCTCGCGCAGCACATGGGCGCGGGCGGCCTCGGCCCCATGGAAACGCGCCCACCGGGCGGTCGGCGCGCCGGCTGCCGCGCAGATCTCCTTGGCAAACGCCTTGGAGCCTTCGAGCGCAGCAGCCGCTGCCGACGGCCCGAGGCAGGCAATGCCGGCGGCGCGCACGGCGTCGGCGATGCCTGCCACCAGCGGAGCCTCCGGGCCGATGATGACAAGGTCAATGCCGCGGTCCCGGGCAAAGCGCGCAACGGCCTCGGGCTCGGTGATGGGAAGCCCTGGCTCCACCATGGCCAGATGCGCGATTCCCGGATTGCCGGGTGCCGCGATCAGCCATTCCAGCCGCGGCGACTTCGCCAGGCGCCAGGCGAGCGCATGTTCGCGCCCTCCGGAGCCCAGCAGCAGGACACGAAGCTTCTCCATCCCCGACGGTTAGGCAAGCCGCGGACCGGAGGAAAGCCCTGCATGAGCGAAAGCGGGTCCGGGTCGTGATGCCCCGCCCACAGGAGGCCCCCTTTCTTCCTGCCCCCCCTTCCCCTACCGCAGGGGAATGGCGACGCCAGCGTCCAACCTTCCCGAAGTCTCCGTCTCCCAGCTGTCGGCCGCGCTCAGGCGCACGA
>JBDNCK010000351.1:0-2678 GCA_046719675.1 Sphingomonadaceae bacterium
GTCACCGGATCAGGCCCCTGGCCGGTCGGCGCCCGGGTGGGATAGACATCGAACAGATTGTCCGCGCCAAGCGCGATCTCGAGGAACGGCCGGGGCTTCACCCGCACTTCCATGTCGGTGATCCACTTCGGATCGAGGAGCACGTCGTTGAACGCGTCAGCGCCCGGCGCCAGCACCTCGCCAAAGCGGTTGGACCGGATCGTCACCCCCAGCCATTCCCGCTCCCAGTCAAACCCGAGGTTCACCCGGTCCACCGGCTGGCCGCGCTCGATGCGAAGCGACTCCAGGCGCCCGAACAGCACCAGCCCCGGCACCTGGGCAAGCGCGCCGGGCGTGTCGTTGCGGCCGTCGATGATCGTCCTGTTGCGGTTGTAGCCGACGGTCAGCGCCACATTGCCCCAGTCGCCGACATCGCGCCGCCAGTTGGCGATGACGTCAAGGCCCCGGGTGCGCGTGTCGATGCCGTTGAAGAAGAAGCGCGCCGCCGAGATGTTGGGAAAGCCGGCGGCGTTCAGGATCTCGGCGATCCCGCGGCCGGGATTGTTGCCGGAAGGATTGCCGGCGGCATCGCGCGTTGCCGCCAGATTGTCGGTGAGCACGATCCGGTCGTCGATCGAGATCTGGTACCAGTCGACGGTGAGCGACAGGTCCGACCGCGGCGAGAAGACCCCGCCGGCCGAATAGGAGACGGAGGTTTCGGGCTTGAGCGGTGTCGAGCCCAGCGCCAGCGCCACCGGGTTGGCGTTGGGAAGCGTGACCGCATCGACCAGCACGCCGCCGATGTTGTTGGTCGCTGCGGCGGCGAAGAACTGCTGGGCAAGGCCCGGCGCCCGGAAGCCCGTGGAGACGGCGCCCCGCAGCGCGAAGAAGTCCAGCGCCTGCCAGCGCGTGGCCACCTTGCCGTTCCAGTCCGAGCCGAAGTCCGAATAATTCTCGTAGCGGCCCGCAAGCTGGAGATTGAGCTTCTGCGTCAGGTCGGAGTCGACTTCGAGGTAAAGGGAGACATTTTCCCGCGCATTCTGCCCGGTCACGTCCACCCCGCCGATCTGCGGCTGAAAGCCCGGAAAGACCTGCGCGCCGGGTGCCGCAAAGGCGGCACCTGCTGCCCCCGTAAACTGCGGATTGTTCTGGCCGACCCGGACGGTCCCGGCCTGGTAGCTCGCCAGCTCGCCCGGCCTGACCGTGAAGGTCTCGCGCCGATATTCGATGCCGGCGGCAACCGTCGTGCCGGCGAACCAGTCGAGCTGGCGGTTGACGTCCAGGTTCACCATCCACTGGCTGTAGCGCAGGCCGCCGGAATCGAACTCGGTCGGGCTCGCTGCCCCGAGCGAGGCATTGACCGAGTTGATCACCCGGAAATCGAAGAGATTCTTGCCGAACCCCATCGACAGGTCGAAGTTGTAAGGACCAAAGCTGCCCTTGAGGCCGCCGGTCACCGAGAAATCCTGCGCCTTTGACGTGATGAGCGGCAGGAAACCGTCGGGATAGATGGCAAGCACGTTGCGGTTGTCATTGGCGCGCCGGTAGAAGCCGGCCGACTCGCCGTCGCGTTCGCCATAGCTGCCGAACACATAGACCTGCCGCTCCTCGTCCAGCGGCAGCCCGGCATTCACGAAGAGCGTCACATCCTCCGTGCGCGCGTCCCCATAGCGATGGTTCAGGCGATTGAAGCTGAACTCGCGCGGATCATAGACGGCGGCAACATTGTAGTTCCGTCGCGGGTCGAAGCCCGAGCGGTTGGTGTCGGCGCGGTCGCGCCATTCCACCGTCGCGTTCACGAACCCCGGCCCCAGCGGCAGCCCGGCATTGGCCGAAAGCGTCAGGAATTCGCCATCCCGCGCCCGGCGGTTCTGGCCCGTCGTCTCGAGGAGCAGCACGCCGTCGGGCGTCACGATCGGCTGGCCGTTGGCGCCAAGCGCGATTCCGGTCACTTCCTCCACGCCCGAGACGCGCGTGTCATAGCGCCCCCAGGTCGCCGCGAACCGCCCGCCCGAACGGTCGTCGCGCAGCTGGAAATTGATGACGCCGGCAATCGCATCCGAGCCATATTGCGCCGCCGCCCCGTCGCGCAGCACTTCCACCCGCGCCAGCGCGGCCGTCGGGATCATGTTGATGTCGACCGCCTGGGTGCCGCGGCCGACGGAGCCGTTGATGTTGAGCAGCGCTGCCAGATGCCGCCGCTTGCCATTCACGAGAACCAGCGTCTGGTCCGGCCCCAGCCCGCGCAGCGTTGCCGGCCGGATGACATCGGTGCCGTCGGTGATGGAGGGCTGCGGGAAGTTGAAGCTGGGAACAAGATCCCGGAGCGCGCGCGTCGTTTCCACAAGACCGCGGGTCAGCAGCGCCTCGCCGCTCACCACGTCGACAGGCACCGGGCTGTCGAGCACGGTGCGGTCGCTGCGGCGCGTGCCGGTCACGATGATGGTCTCCTCGCCCTCGCTCGCGCCGGCCAGGGCCTGGGCGAGTGCAGGGGCAGGAACAGCGAAAAGAGATGCCAGAAGAAGGGCGCGAAAGCTGCGATTCATCATGATTTCGGGGCTCCAGAATGCGGGTCGTGCCAACGATGCTTGATGACAGGAGCATGACAAGCAGATGCTGCGCCGCGGCGGAACTTTTTCGCCGGGCTGTTGCCGAAAGGCGACAAGTTCGCTCCGGTTTGGCAGGCCTGCTAGGCGCCT
>JBDNCK010000352.1:0-2675 GCA_046719675.1 Sphingomonadaceae bacterium
CGGTCCCTGCGGCTGGAAGGCCCGCGCGATGTTGAGAAGGCCATGGCCATAGACCGGGTCCGGGCCGGGGGCGCCGAGGTCGGTGGCCGTGGTGAAGAGCAGGTCGACGATCTGCGCGCCCGTGAGGTTGGGGAAGGCGCCTGCCAGCAGCGCCACGGCGCCCGCCACGACCGGCGCGGCAAGCGAGGTGCCGGAATAGAGGAACTCCCGGCCCTCATTGTCGAAGCTGCGGATCTGGGTGCCCGGTGCCAGCAGGAAGTTGCCGGCCGCCGCCCCGGCGCGGTTGGAAAAGCTGGCGATGTCGCCGCCGGCCGTCGCCGCCCCGGCGACGATCACGAGATCGCGGTTGGCCGACTGGAGCGCCGAGCGCGGCAGCGGATCGATTTCGGCCTGTGCGTCATTGCCGGCCCCGATCACCAGCACCACGCCGGCGCTGGTTGCCCGCGCGAAGGCCTGGCGCAGCGTGGCGGTGCCCGACGAGCCGCCGAGCGACAGGTTGATGACGCGCGCGCCAGCGTCGGTTGCCGCATTCACGCCGGCTGCAACCGAGGAATCGGTGAAGCTGCACCCCGACTCCGCTGCGCAGGTGCCCGCCCGGTCGCCGCGCATGATGGCAAGCTCCGCGCGCGGTGCGATCCCCACGATCGAGCGGTCGTTGCGGGCGGCGGCAAGCACGCCGGCGACCGCCGTGCCATGCCCGTCCTGGTCGCCGATGCCGCGGTTGCTTCCCGTGACATCGCGGCTGGCCGGGTGGATGCGGCCCGTGAACTCGGGGCTCGCCTGGTCGATTCCGCTGTCGACGATGCCGACGATCACGCCCGCGCCCTCGAAGCCGGCTGCCCAGGCCGGCAGCACATTGGCCTGCACGGCCGCGCCCGAGCGGCGATACTCGGGCGTGTCGAGGAGCTGAGCAGGTGTCGGCGTGGGCGGGGGCGGCGGCGGTGGCGGCGGCGTGAGCGCCGGCGCGCTTGGCGGCGCGCTGCTGCCGGACGAGCAGGCCGATGCGGCAACGCCTGCCAGCAGCAGCAGGACAAGCCCCCGTGACTTCATCGCCATCCCCTGCCAAAGCCCTCGCCATGGATGCTTCCACCCCCCTTTACGGCAGCAGGCGCACGGACACGAGGGCGCAACTTGTCCATATCGACACCTGGCTGTTCGACATGGACAACACGCTCTATTCGCCCCGCTATGGCCTGTTTGCGCAGATCGACGTGCGCATGGAGCAGTTTGTCGGCGAGCTCCTGGGCCTCGACCGGGCGGCGGCGCGCGCCGTCCAGAAGCGCGATTTCCACGAGCATGGCACGACGCTCAGGGGCCTGATGCTGAGCCATGGCGTGGACCCGCACGACTTCCTGTCCTTCGTCCACGACATTGATTTCTCGGTGCTTGCCCCCGACCCGGCATTGAAGGCAGCGCTCGACCGGCTGCCAGGGCGGCGGATCGTGTTCACCAACGGCGACCTGCCCTATGCCGAGCGCGTGCTGGGGGCGCTTGGCATCCGCGACTGTTTCGAAGCCGTGCACGACATCCACGCCATGGCCTATCATCCCAAGCCCGACGCGCGCGCCTATCAGGGCCTGCTCGACCGCTTCGGCATCGCGCCAGGCACCAGCTTCTTTGCCGAGGACATGGCGCACAATCTGCTGCCGGCCAAGGCGCTCGGCATGACGACCCTTTGGGTCAACAACGGATCCGAACGCGGCAGCCATGGCCATTCGCCGGACTTCGTGGATTTCGAGACCCATGATCTCGCGCATTTCCTGGACGAGGTGGGAGCGTGAGCGCAGACCTGCAGGCAGCGATCGAAGGCGCGTGGGAAGAGCGGGCAGCGCTCACCCCCGCGACGAAGGGGCCAGCGCGCGAGGCCGTGGAGGCCGTGCTCGACGGGCTCGATGCGGGCCGGTTCCGCGTGGCGGAGCCCTCGGGCGGGCGCTGGATCGTCCATGAATGGCTGAAGAAGGCGGTGCTGCTGTCCTTCCGGCTCAACGGGAATGAGGTGATGCCCGGAAGCGGCGCGCCGGCCTTCGACAAGGTGCCGCTCAAGACGCAGGGCTGGGATGCGGCGCGCTTTGCAGCAGCAGGGTTCCGGATGGTGCCGGGTGCCATCGTCCGGCGCGGTGCCTTCGTGGCGCCAGGTGCCGTCCTCATGCCTTCTTTCGTGAACATCGGCGCGCGGGTGGGCGAGGGCACGATGGTCGACACCTGGGCGACGGTTGGAAGCTGCGCGCAGGTGGGCGCCCATTGCCATATCTCCGGCGGGGCGGGCATCGGCGGCGTGCTCGAGCCGCTGCAGGCCGCCCCCGTCATCCTCGAGGATCATGTCTTCGTGGGCGCGCGCTCGGAAGTGGCGGAAGGGGTGATCGTGCGCGAAGGCGCGGTGCTGGCCATGGGGGTCTTCCTCGGCGCTTCCACGAAGATCATCGATCGGGCAACCGGCGCCGTCACGCGCGGGGAAGTGCCCCCCTACGCCGTCGTGGTGCCGGGCGCACTGCCCGATGCGGCCGGAGGCCCTGGCCTTGCCTGTGCCGTGATCGTGAAGCGGGTCGACGCGCAGACCAGGGCCAAGACCGCGATCAACGATCTGCTGCGCGACTGAACCCGTTCCAGTGCGGCCGAACCGGCAGGCCCGGCCCGGTTGCCGTGCCCGCGCCCGCCGGTCGGCCGCGACGGCTCAG
>JBDNCK010000353.1:0-2670 GCA_046719675.1 Sphingomonadaceae bacterium
GTGGACAGGATCCCGCGCGGCCTCACGGTCTATTGCGGGCACGACAACCGCAGCGCCGACGGCCGTCCCCACATCGTCGTCGGGCAACGCGGCGGGCGGGCCGTGTTCCTGGACACCGGCGCCGGCAAGGGCGGGCATCTGTCCTGGCTGGACCTGCGATGGGGCGGATAGAACCGATGGTGCTTGCGTTGGGGGCAGATGTCCGAAACGCCGAAAGCCCCATGACCTGCCCCCCTAGAAGCGGTCCGCCGGTGATGTAGTCCGGTGGCAGCGATGGGAGGTTGTGGGATGGGGCGGAAGAAGGCGCACACGCCTGAGGAGATCGTTGCGAAGCTGCGGCAGGTGGAGGTTCTGGTTGGCCAGGGCAAGACGGTGGCCGATGCGGTGCGTGCGATCGGGGTGACGGAGCCGACCTACTACCGCTGGCGGATGGAGTTCGGTGGCCTGAAGCTGGAGCAGGTGAATCGGCTGAAGGAGCTGGAGCGCGAGAATGCGCGGCTGCGCAAGGCGGTGTCGGACCTGACGCTCGAGAAGGTGATCCTGAAGGAAGCTGCTTCGGGAAAATGGTGAGCCCCGCGCGGCGGCGGGCCTGCGTGGAGCATGTGGTGCGTGAGCTCGACGTGTCGGAGGGGAAGGCCTGCGCGGTGTTGGGGCAGCACAGGTCGACGCAGCGCAAGGCGCCGCGTGAGGCGGACGATGAGGCCCGACTGACGGCGGACATCGTCGAGCTGGCGAAGCGCTGTGGCCGGTACGGCTATCGCCGGATCACCGCCTTGCTGCGGGATGCGGGCTGGTCGGTGAACCGCAAGCGGGTGGAGCGGATCTGGCGTCGGGAGGGGCTGAAAGTGCCGCAAAGGCAGCCCAAGCGCGGCAGGCTGTGGTTGGCGGACGGCCCGTGCGTCCGGCTGCGGCCGGAGCGGGCCAACCACGTCTGGGCCTACGACTTCGTCGAGGATCGGACGCGGGATGGCCGGAAGTTCAGGATGCTGTGCGTGGTGGACGAGTTCACGCGCGAGGCGCTGGCGATCCGGGTGGCGCGCAGGCTGACCTCGACGGACGTGATCGACGTGCTGGCGGAGCTGTTCCTCACGCACGGGACGCCCGCATATATCCGCTCGGACCAGGGGCCGGAGTTCATCGCCGAGGCGGTGAAGTGCTGGATTGCCGGCGTCGGGGCGAAGACGGCGTACATCGAGAAGGCGAGCCCGTGGGAGAACGGGTACGTGGAGAGCTTCAACGGCAAGCTGCGGGACGAGTTGCTGAACGGGGAAGTGTTCAACACCCTCAAGGAAGCCCAGGTGCTGATCGAGGAATGGCGCCGGCACTACAATCGGGTCCGGCCGCACTCGGCACTGGGCTACCGCCAACCCGCGCCGGAGACGGCGGTGCCGACGGCCAGGTCGCAGATCGGCTCGAGAACAGGCGCGGCTGCGATGGCGCACTAACATTCCGCCCGGACCACTCGATGGGGGCTGGTCAGTGCAAGATCACGCACGCGAAGAGGAGTTCGCGTCGGCCCACTGGCTGGTCGGCGTCGCCGATGGCGGGCGGCTCTGCGTGCGCTGCTTCGACGGGGCGGGCAACGTGCGGGAGAACCAGCCGCAGGACGTTCTGGCGTCGGGCACCACGATGCAGTGGGACACCGCCTCGAAGAGCTGGCAGGCGGGCGCGGTCATGCAGGACAGCTCGCTGAACCGGCGGCAGACGGTGCGGCTCGGGGCGGGGGTCGCCTTCGTGCAGATCGGCGTCATCGGCTTCGACGGGCAGATCGAGCTCGAGGCGCTGCGGCTCTACGGCCTGCCGGAGGACGCCCCGGCGATCATCTACGGCTGTCCCTCGCTGACGGCCGGGACGCGGACGCTGGCGCTGGAGACCAGCTGGGATCTGCCGAGCCTCGGCCCCGGCGCGACGGCCAACATCGACGTCACGGTGCCAGGTGCGCGGCGCGGAGAGAGGTGGCTCGGGAAATTCGGACAATCTGATGAGTGGATTTCCTGCCTGACAGCGGCGAAGCTGCTGCGGATCAGGAGCGACCGTGACGAAGCGAACCCGCCGGACACACAGCCCCGGCTTCAAGGCGAAGGTGGCGTTGGCCGCTATCAAGGGCGAGAAGACGCTGACGGAGCTGGCCAAGCTATTCGACGTGCATCCGCACCAGAACACGGCCTGGAAGTCACAGCTGCAGGAGGGGGCGGCCGGCGTTTTCGGCTCTGGCCCTGCGGCTGCCGAGGCGGCGCCGACGGACGATCTGAAGCTGCTGCATGCGAAGATCGGGGAGCTGACGCTGGAGAAGGATTTTTTGTCCGGCGCGCTCAGCAAGGCCGGCCTGCTGAGCGCAAAGCGATGATCGACCGCGGCAATGTGCTGCCGTTGACTCGGCAGGCTTCGCTGCTGCGGCTAAGCCGGAGCAGCGTGTACTATCTGCCCCGGCCGGTGCCGCCAGCGCGGCTGGCGATCATGCATCGGATTGACGCGCTGCACCTGGAACACCCTTTCGCTGGCAGCCGGATGCTGCGTGACATGCTGCGGGCGGAGGGCATCACGATCGGCCGCATGGCGGTGGCGACGCTGATGCGGCGGATGGGCATCGAGGCGCTGTACCGCCGCCCGAGCACGTCCAAACCGGCACCTGGACACAAGATCTACCCGTACCTCCTACGAAACCTGGTG
>JBDNCK010000035.1:0-10371 GCA_046719675.1 Sphingomonadaceae bacterium
GCCACTGGAAGACGATGACGTTCATCGCAGGCCTCAGGCTCGGCGGCATGACCGCGCCATGGGTGCTCGATGGGCCGATGGAGGGCGATGCCTTCCGGGTCTATGTCCGCGACGTGCTGGCCCCCACACTCCGGCGCGGCGATGTCGTCGTGCTCGACAACCTGCCAGCCCACCGGGTCGCCGGCATCCGCGAGGCTGTCACCGCGCGCCGAGCCCAGCTCTTCTATCTGCCGCCCTACAGCCCGGATCTGAACCCAATCGAGATGGCGTTCGCCAAGCTCAAAGCCCTGCTGCGACAGGAACCAGACCGAACCATCGAAGGCCTGGTCGAACGCATCGGAACCCTGCTCGACCGCTTCCACCCAGCCGAATGCGCCAACTTCTTCCAAGCCGCCGGATATCAACGGTCAACGTGAAAATGCTCTAAGTCTCAGGCCTTCGATCAACAATGTTCTCCAACTTCCGCAACGAAGTCGAAATCGACAAAAGGCAGCGCTCAACTTTCTTTAAATAGTCAAGAAGAAAGTCTGAGTCTTTGGTCAGTAACGCTGACTTCCCAAAAGGGGCAAAACTCATAAAAAATTCTTCAACATATTTTTTTCCAATATTTGAAAAATAAGTCACCGTGATCGAAAATTCACCTGGATTTTTCCCGCTGTCAACTGACTCAATATAGACACTAGGGATGCCTATACTGTATTCAAATCGCTGACCCGGCGCAAGCCCCAAGAGCTTATCTTGAAAGGGTGGAAAAGATCGTAGATCGTCTCCGCTGTGGCATATGTAAACAGGGTGGCTCAGTCGCAGGCTTAAATTTTTTGCGGCTCTCTTTCCAACGTTTTCAATAGAAAGGTTCAGCATTCCGCCCGCCTGCCTAAATACAAGTGAACAAAGCACGAAAGGTCTGGTGTCATTCTCGACTTGACTCTCTACGAGTCTCGTCTTCTTGTAATTCCAGAAGGCGTAGAATCCAGTAATGGCTACCAGGACGAAATTCGCCAAGACGAGGGCAGTCTCCATCCTCAGCTCCTGAGCGCCTCGATGGGGGAGAGCCTGGCAGCGCGGGTGGCGGGATACCAGCCGAAGAAGATGCCGATCGCAGCCGAGATTCCGAAGGCGGCAATCACCGAGGCAGGCGAGATGAGGGTCGGGAAGGGCAGGAAGTTCGAGGCCAGCACCGACAGCCCGGCACCGATCAGGACGCCGGCAAGGCAGCCCACCAGGCTCAGCATCAGGGCCTCGAGCAGGAACTGCAGCCGCACCGCCGAGCGCGGCGCGCCGATCGCCATGCGGATCCCGATCTCGCGCGTGCGCTCGGTGACGGAAACGAGCATGATGTTCATGATCCCGATTCCCCCCACCACCAGGCTGATCCCGCCGATCGCGCCCAGGAGCAGCGAGATGGCGCCCGTCGTCTCCTGGAAGGTCTGGCCGACGGCGGTCAGGTTGGTGATCGAGAAATCATTCTCGTCGCGCGGGGACAGCCCGTGCCGGCGCCGGAGCAGGGTGGTGATTTCCGCCAGCGTCGGCTCCAGCGCCTCCTGGCTGTCGACGCTGACCGAGATGGTGCGCACGAAGCGGCGGAAGGCGCCGCCGCCCTGCACCAGCCGGAGCGAGGCGGTCAGCGGCAGCACCACCACATCGTCGCGGTCGAAGCCGCCAATGCCCTGCCCGCGCTCCGGCAGGACGCCGACCACCGTGAAGCTGACCCCGCGCACGCGGATCATCTGGCCGACGGGGTCGGTTGCTCCGAACAGCTCGTTGGCAACCGTCTGCCCGATGACGGCGACACGCGCGGCCTGCCGTTCCTCCATCGCGGAAAAGGCGCGGCCATCCTCGGGAAACCAGTTCTGCACCTGGAACCAGGCGGGCGTGGCCGTCGTCACCTGGGTTGCCCAGTTCATCGGCCCGGCGACGACCTGCGCCGGGAAGGTGGAGCTGGGGGCCACCGCCACCACATTGGGCAGGCGCGCGATTGCCTCGGCATCCTGGAGGGTGAGGGTGGGCCGCGAGGCGGCCCCTTGGCTGAAGCCGCCGCCGGTGCGCGCCGCGCCGGAATTGACGATGAGGAGATTGGAGCCGAGCGCGGCGATCGACTGGCTTACCTGCTGCTGCACGCCATTGCCGATGGCCAGCATCACGATGACGGCAGCCACCCCGATGATCATGCCAAGCATGGTCAGCGCCGAACGCAGCCGGTTGGCGGAAAGCGCACCTGCGGCTTCGGCCAGCATGGGTCCGATCATCCCATCGCCTCCTCATAATGGTGGGCGCCGCCGGCCGCGAGCGCATCCTCGGTTGGCGGGCCATCGTAGAAAATGCGGCCATCCTGGATGCGCACCACCCGGTCGGTCGCGGCGGCCACCCCAGGATCATGGGTCACGAGCACGCAGGTGACACCGGCCTCGCGATTGAGCTCTTTGAAGAGGCCAAGGATTTCCGCGCCTGTTTTCGTGTCAAGCGCGCCGGTGGGCTCGTCGGCCAGCAGCAGGCGCGGATCGACGGCAAGCGCCCGTGCTATGGCCACACGCTGCTGCTGGCCGCCGGACAGCTGCGACGGGCGCGAGCCGGCCTTGTCGCCTATCCCGACCTTGTCGAGCAGCGCCTGCGCCCTTGCCATGCGGTCCCTGCGGCCGATCCCGGCATAGACGAGGGGCAGCGCCACATTGTCGAGCGCCGAGAGCCTGGGCAGCAGGTTGAACTGCTGGAAGACGAAACCGATGGCGCGGTTGCGCAGCGCGGCCAGCTGCGCCTCCGACATGCGCGCGGTGTCTTCGCCATCGAAGCGGAACTGGCCCTGGGTTGCCGTGTCGAGCGCGCCGATGATGTTCATGAGCGTGGACTTGCCCGAGCCCGATGGCCCCATGATGGAGAGAAACTCGCCCGGCATCACGGCAAGCGACACGCCGTGCAGCGCCCGGAAGGTACCGGCCTCCGAACGATAGTCCTTCACGATGTCCCGGAGGTCGAGAAGCGGCGTCATCCGCCGTCTCCACCGCCGCCCCGACCGCCACCGCCGGGCGGACCACCCCGGCGCTGGCCGCCCGCCGACGGCCCGCCGCGCGCACCCTGCCGGTCCGAGACGATCACGCGCTCGCCCGCCCGGAGGTCGCCCGAGAGCACCATGGCATTGTCATTGTCGGTCGCCCCGATGCGCACGCGGCGCGGCTCCGGCTCGCCCCTGTCGTTCAGGACGAAGAGGGTGACGGGAAACCCCGGCTCTTCCCCGGCGCCCGGCGGCCCGCTCCGGCCACCGCCCCCGCCTCTTCCTGCCCGTCCACTTCCCGCCCGCCCGGCCTCGCCCCTGGCGCCGGCCTCGCGCATCGCGCGCGGGTTGAAGTCTGCCGGCCGGAAGGAAAGGGCAGCATTGGGAACCAGCAGGGCGTCTGCATAATCCGCCACCTGGAAGGTCGCAGTCGCCGTCATGCCCGGCAGCAGCGCGCCATCGGGATTGTCCACCGTGATGACGACCGTGAAGGTGACGACATTCTGCTGGACCTGCGGGTCGAGCCGGATCTGCGAGACCTTGCCCCGGAAGCGGCGATTTCCATAGGCATCCACCGTGAATACCACATCCTGGCCCTCGCGCACGCGGCCGATGTCGGATTCGGCGACGGCTGCCTCGATCTGCATCTTGGTGAGATCGGCGGCGATCTTGAAGAGCGTCGGGGTCTGGAAGGTGGAGGCCACCGTCTGGCCGATGTCGACATCGCGGCTGATGACGACACCCGACACCGGCGAACGGACGACGGAGAATTCAAGGTTGGCGCGATCCTGCGCGACCGACGCGGCGGCTGCTTCCACCTGGGCGCGGGTGGACTGGGCCGAGGCCACGGCCTGGTCATAGTCCTGCTGGCTGATGAACTCGCTCTTCAGAAGCTGCTCGGCCCGCCTGCGGTTGGCTTCCGCCAGCGCAGCCTGGGCGCGCTGGTTGGCGAGATTGGCCTCGCTCTGGGCGAGGCGCGCGCGGAACAGCCGCGGGTCCAGTTCCAGCAGCAGCTGGCCTTCGCGCACGCGGTCGTTGAAGTCGGCATAGAGCCGCTCGACCGTGCCGGAGACCTGCACGCCGACATTGACCACCGTCACCGGGTTGATCGTGCCGTTGGCCGTGATCGTTTCGGACAGCGGCCCGCGGAAGGCCTCGGCCGTGACATAGCGTTCCCGGTCGGCGCTGGTTCTGCCGAAGGCCCACCAGCCGCCGGCGGCAAGCGCCAGCACGACGGCCACGAGGGCGATGATCCGGCCAGATGTCATTGCAGCACCTCGTCCACGGTTCCGATGGCGCGCGCAAGCTCCACGCGCCGGGTGCGGACCTCGAACTCCGCTGCAACCAGCTCGCGCCGGGCAGCTGCCAGGCTTGCCTGCGCATTGAGGAGATCCACGATCGCACCGATGCCGGCCCGGTAGCGACCGAGCGCAAGCTCCGCGGCTTCCTCCGCGCTTGCCAGGCGCCGCCGCGCTGTCGAGAGGTTGGCTGCTTCCGTCTCGAGATTCTCGCGTGCTGCGAACACGTCGAGGCCGGCCGACTGGCGCGTTGCCTCGAGCAGCGCTTCCTGGCGGTCGCGCTCGGCCTCGGCGCGGCGCAGCGCATAGCGGCGCTGGAACCCTTCGAAGATGGGGAAGTTGAGCGCGATGCCGATGTTGGTGCCCACCGTGTCGAAGCCGCGGTCATCATAGCGGATGGAGGAATTGCTGGTCAGGCCCAGGCTCGGCCGCAGGTTGGCGCGGGTGGCTGCGATGGCAGCCTCGGCGCCCGCCAGATTGGCCAGCCGTTGCCGGATGTCCGGACGCAGGCGCTCGGCTGCGCGGATGAGGTCCTCGGCGTCACGCGCCAGTTCCTCCGGGCCCGGGAGTGCCACCGGTCGCTCGACGCGGGCCGGGGCGGTAGGCGGAAGCCCGGAGACGACGGCAAGCGTCGCGCGTGCGATGCGCACATCGCCCTCCACCCGCCGCTTCACCAGCTCGGCTTCCGCCAGCGCTGCCTCTGCCTGCAGGCGATCTGCCTTCAGGCCCGTGCCAACGCGCTCCCGTTCGGACGCGGCGTCGAAGGCAGCGGCCGCCGATTCCCGGTTGGCCTCGGCAGCCTCGAAGGCAGCCTGCAGGGCAATCAGCCGGTTGGCGGCAACGGCCGTCTGCAGGACGATGTCCTGGGCGATGTCGGCAAAGGCAGCGAAGCTGGCGGCAACCTCGGCATCGGCTGCGGCAATGCGGGCGCTGCGCCCGCCGAAATCATAGAGAAGCCAGGAAATGGCGATGGACGCAAAGCCCGATTGCGTCTTTGCGAACTGGCTGCCGGGTGCGTTCAGGAATTGCGCTCCGCCAATGGCGCCCCCGGCGTTGAGGCCCACGGATGGCAGCTGCTCCGCGCGGGCAATCCCGAAATTCGCGGAGCTCACCCGATAGCCCGCCCACGCGGCCCGGGTCTGCGGATTGCGGCACAGCGCGAGATCCGCCCAGTCGGCTACCGCAAGCGAACGCCCGGCAAGCGCAGCGGCACCGAGTGCGTCACAACCCTGTCCGCCTGACCCGGCGATGCTGTCCAGCGCGGGCGTGACAGGCGGGAGCAGGCGCCGCGGATCGCTGGGAACCGACGCTGCCTGCGCGACCGTCCCAAGGCAAAGGGCAAGCGCAAGGAGCAGGAAGCGTGATGCCGGCATCAGGACACTTTACGCGTGCGGACGCGCGGATTCCTCGCCGAAAAACGGGGGAAGATCCGACACGGCGGCCATGGGGCGGCTGCTAGGGCGTTCGGCGCCGGCTGGCAACCGGGCGTTTCAGGCCGAAAATTCCCGCTGCAGTGTACACAATGCTTGGCCGTAGCGGATGGCCGCGTTATTCTGATGCCATGCAAAAGAAGGATGACGCACATATTCTGCTGGTGGATGACGATGCCGGCATTCGCTCGCTGGTCTCGACCTATCTGCAACGTGAGGGATTTGTCGTGGAGGGTGTTCCCGATGCGCGGGCGATGGGCAAAGCCCTCGACGAGGCAGCGGCCCGCGGCGACCCTTATGACCTCGTCGTTCTCGACCTGATGCTGCCTGGCGAGAGCGGGCTCGACGTGCTGCGGCGCTTCCAGACGGAGGCGCAGGCGCCAGCAGTTGTCGTCCTGTCGGCGATGGGCGAGGTCGGTGACCGGGTGGAAGGACTGGAACTGGGGGCCGACGATTATCTGCCCAAGCCCTGCAACCCCCGCGAGCTGCTGGCGCGCATCCGTGCCGTTCTCAGGCGGCGCCATGCGATGGGCAAGCGGCAGCCGCTGGCCGGCACCGTCGTCAGCTTCAATGGCTGGCGGCTCGATCTCGTGCGACGCGAACTGCGTTCGCCTACCGGCGTGCTCATCAACCTGTCGGATGGCGAGTTCCTTCTGCTCAACCATTTTGTCGAGCATCCAGGCGAGACGCTTTCGCGCGACACGCTGCTCGCCCTGTCCGGGCAGCCGGACAGCGGCGGTCGCTCGGTGGACGTGCAGGTGAGCAGGCTGCGGCGCAAGCTGGACACCGAACCGGGTTTCGGCGGGGACCTCATCCGCACCGTGCGCAACGGCGGCTACATGTTCACGGCGCAGCCGGTGAGCAACTGATGCGGACCTTCCAGTGAGAGAGGGCTTCCAGTGAGACGGGGCTTCCAGTGAGACGGGGCTTCCGGCCACCGCTTTTCCTGCTGATCTTCGGTCTCGTGCTGGTCACCCTGTTCGTGTCCCAGCTGGTCGCGGCGGGCCTTCTCGCCATCATCCGCCCGCCGCCTCCGGCAGCGCTCGGAGTCGACACGGTGATCGCCGAGATTGCGCAAGCGGGGCCACGCGCCCGGCTGGAAAGCCAGCCGGTAGCCCGACCGGCGCAAGGCCCATCGGATCCGCTCTCCACGTCCGGACGGCTGGCAGCGCAGATTGCCGCAGGGCTCGGCCTGCCTCCGGATGCCGTGCAGGTGCAGCTCTCCAGGATGCAGCGCGACCGCTACATTCTCGTGGATGCCGGCCAGCCGGGAACGCCGCGCATCGTTCCCACGCTGGTGGGTGAATTCCGCGTGAAGGTGCGCGAGCCCGATGGAAGCTGGACCGTCTACAGCCCGAAGGGCGAAGGCATCTTCGATGTCGTCGAGAAGCGCTACATCCTGCTGTTCATCGTGGGTGCCGCGCTCATGCTTCCGCTGGCCTGGTGGCTCTCGCGCGTCCTGGCCCGGCCGTTTATGGCCTTTGCCGAGAATGCCGAGCGCGTCGGACGCGACCCGGCCCTGGCCGTGACCCCGCCGTCGGGTCCCGCGGAAGTGGCACGCGCCAGCGAGGCGCTCTCGGTCATGGCGCGGCGGCTTCACGCCTATGTGACGGACCGCACGCAGATGGTGGGCGCGCTCGCCCATGACTTCCGGACGCCGCTCATGCGTATTGCCTTTCGCATCGAGGGGCTGGAGCCGGAACTGCGCGATTCGCTTGCCGACGATGTCCGGCAACTGGAATCCATGGTGGCCTCCACGCTTGCGTTCGTGCGCGGCGAACAGGCGCTTGCCTCGCGGGACCGGCTCGAGCTGGCCTCGCTGGTCGAAGGCGTGGCGGATTCCTTTGCCTGGCAGGAGCGCCCCGTGCGGGTGGTGAAGTCGGAACCGGCGGTGGTGGAAGGCGACGCAATCGCGTTGCGACGGCTGTTCACGAATCTGGTGGAGAATGCCATCGCCTATGGTGGAGCCGCGGAGATCCGGATCGGGCTGCGGGATGGAGAAGCCGTCGTCGATGTCGACGACAATGGGCCCGGCCTTCCGGAGGCCGAGCTGGTGCGCGTGTTCGAGCCCTTCTATCGGGCCGAGCCATCGCGCAATCGGGACACGGGAGGCATGGGGCTTGGCCTGCCGCTCGCTGCGCGGATTGCCTCGGCCCATGGCGGCAGCCTGACCCTTTCGAACCGTGTCCATGGCGGCCTGCGTGCGCGGGTGCGACTTCCCCTGGCGGGGCAGCAGCGAGCGGCGCCTTCCAGGCGCACCGCCGTTGGTGCTGCGCCGTCAACCGCGAAGCAGGGCCAGCTCCACGGCGGACCAGAGACTGGCGTAGGCGCGCGAAGCAGCTGACCGCGGGCTTGAGACGGCGATCGGCGCACGCGCGACGCTCATCGCCTCGACTGCGGCCGCATAGGGGATGGCCGGCCTCGCCGGAGCGCCGTCGACGGTCTTGCGATGCAGCGCGCGGCGCCGGTCCACCATGCTCCAGAAGGCGAGCATCGGCGGCCGCGCCTTGCCGATCCGGTCCAGCTCGGCTGCCACCTGTGCTTCGGCGGCAAGCGAAAGCGGCGCAGGCAAGGACGGCACGAGCACGAGATCGACGGCGCGGAACAATCGGTCAGCCAGTTCCGAGAGTCCCGGCGGGCAGTCGATGATCACCCGGTCGTACAGCGGCTCGAGCGCCTTCAGGTGCTTCTTCATGACCTTGCCATGGTCGGCCGCGGCGAGATCGCCTTCCAGCCGCCTCAGGCTGCGGTCTGCCGGCAGCAGGTCGAGGTTGGCATATGGTGTGCGCTCGATGAGCTCGGTGAGCGGCCGGTCACCCGCGATCGCCCTGCGCGCCTTGCCGCGCCCCTCGCCATCGGCGGGAAGCAGGTAGGTGGACGCGCCCTGCGAGTCGAGATCCCACAGAAGCGTGCGCCGCCCGCCGCTGCTGGCAGCCGCATGGGCGAGGTTGACGGACGCTGTGGACTTGCCGACTCCGCCCTTGATGCTGAAGACGGCGATGCCCTTCACGAAGCGGGTTGGGCGGCAGCCAGCGCGCTCGCAAGTCGCGCCCGGACGGCTGCCAGGCGCGCAAGCAGGTGCGCTGGCATCGCATCCTGGGCCACCGGCACGGCGGCAGCGATCCCGGGCGATGCCGGTACCGGGTCCGACGCGGGTTGTACTAGGCCCTTCGCGCCGACTTCGGAAAGCAGCTTCTTCACGCCCTTCACCGTATAGCCTTCCTCGTGCAGCAGACGCTGGAAGGCAGCGCAAAGCGCCACGTCGTCGGGGCGGTAATAGCGCCGGTTGCCGCCGCGCTTCATCGGCCGCAGCTCGGGAAAACGGGTTTCCCAGAAACGCAGGATATGCTGGGGCACTCCGAGTTCTGCCGAAACTTCGCTGATGGTAAGGAGCGCACCGGGCGCCTTTCTCCCGGCTGCATCCCCCCCGGGCCCGGCCGAGCTCATGGGGCGTCGGTGCCGTTGATCCGCGCGCGCAGCAGCTGGCTGGGACGAAAGGTGAGCACGGTGCGCGGCTCGATGGGAACCACAACGCCTGTCTTGGGATTGCGCCCGACGCGCTGGCCCTTCTTGCGCAGCATGAAGCTGCCGAACGAGGACAGTTTCACATTCTCCCCCGCGACCAGCGTGTCGCTGATCGCGCCAAGCACCTGCTCGACGAGATCGGCCGACTCCGCGCGGGAGAGGCCGATCTCCCGGTTGAGCCGGTCCGCAAGGTCTGCCCTGGTCAGGGTTCGCACCGGCCTTCCGCTTCCCTGCGTCATGGTCCCTCCCCAATCAGGCCAAGCCTCGCTAGCCATTGAGGAAACATGCCGCATGCGCTGGCCTGCCGTCAAGGTCGCGCTCAGGCACGCAGAAGAACCGCGCCCCAGGTGAACCCGCCACCCATGGCTTCCAGCAGACACAGATGGCCCGGCTGGATGCGGCCATCGCGCACCGCAGCGTCGAAGGCGAGCGGCACCGAGGCCGCTGACGTGTTGGCATGTTCGCCAACCGTCATCACCACCCGTTCCATCGGCAGGCCGAGCTTGCGGGCGGTCGCCTCGATGATCCGGGCATTCGCCTGGTGCGGCACCACCCAGTCGATCTCCGGGCGCGCAACGCCGGCGGCGTCTAGCACTTCCTCGACGACCGCCGCCAGGTTGACGACCGCGTGGCGGAAGACCTCGCGGCCCGACATCCGCAGCTTGCCGACCGTGCCGGTCGAGCCGGGTCCGCCATCGACGTAGAGAAGCTCGGCATGACGGCCATCGGCGTGGAGCCGGCTGCACAGGATGCCGCGCGCAGCAGGCGAATCCGGCTCGTCGCGCGCTTCCAGCACGACCGCACCCGCGCCATCGCCGAACAGCACGGCCGTTGCGCGGTCGTCCCAGTCGAGGATGCGGCTGAAGGTTTCCGCACCAATGACCAGCGCGCGGTGGTGCAGGCCGGTCTTCAGCAGGGCATCGGCAATCGTCAGCGCATAGATGAAGCCGGAGCAGACGGCAGCGACGTCGAAGGCTGCCCCCTGGCGGACGCCCAGGCGTCTCTGAACGTCGGCGGCGGTGGCCGGAAAGGTCCGGTCGGGCGTGGCGGTTGCGAGCACGATGAGGTCGATGGACTCCGGCCCATGTCCCGACGCCAGGAGCGCCCTTTCGGCTGCTTCCACTGCCAGGTC
>JBDNCK010000354.1:0-2668 GCA_046719675.1 Sphingomonadaceae bacterium
GAGTTTACTTGTAGGAGATAAAGCGGCATAAACTCCCTATGGACCCGCGCCGCAATCCCTTCGCCCCCGGTGCGGGCACCCAGCCGCCGGAGCTTGCCGGCCGCGACGACCTCATCGAGAAGGCCGTGATCGCGCTCGACCGGATCGCCGCCGGCCGGCCGGCGCGCGGCCTCATCCTCTATGGCCTGCGCGGCGTGGGCAAGACGGTGCTGCTTGGCAAGATCCGGTCCGACGCGGAAAGCCGCGGGCTGGTGCCCGTGCGCATCGAAGCGCCCGAGGGGCGGTCGCTTCCGGCCATCCTCGCAGCGCCCCTGCGCGCGGCGCTTCTGAAGCTCGATCGGCTCGAGGCGGCAAAGTCAGGTGCGAAGCGGGCGCTGGCCGCGCTTGCCAGTTTCGCGCGGCTCAAGATGAAATATGCCGACATCGAGGTGAGCCTCGACTTCGAGCCATTGAAGGGCATCGCCGACTCGGGCGATCTCGAGGTGGACCTGACGGAACTGCTGATCGCAGTCGGCCAGGCGGCGCGCGAGCGGGAGACGGCTGTCATTCTCGTCATCGACGAGATCCAGTATGTGGACGAGGAGCAGATGGCAGCCCTGGTTGCCTCCCTGCATGCGGTCCAGCAGGAGCGGCTGCCGGTGACGCTGATGGCAGCCGGCCTGCCGCAGCTGCTTGGCCGCATGGGCCGCGCCAAATCCTATTCCGAGCGATTGTTCGAGTATCTGCCGGTCAGCCGGCTGGACGCGGGGGCAGCGCGGGTGGCGATCACCCTTCCCATCGAGCGCGAGGGGGCCCTCATCGAGGAGCCGGCGGTGGCCGAGATCCTGCGCGCCACCGAAGGCTATCCCTATTTCCTGCAGGAATGGGGGAAGCACAGCTGGGACATCGCCTTCGACGAGACAATCACGCTGACGGATGTCGAGAATGCGGGCGTGATGGCCCTGGCCGAGCTTGATGCAAGCTTCTTCCGGGTGCGGTTCGATCGCCTCACGCCGTCCGAGAAGCGCTATCTGCGGGCCATGGCGGGCCTTGGCGCCGGGCCGCATCGTTCGGGCGACATCGCCGATGCCATGGGCCGCGCCGTCAACCAGCTGGCCCCGATCCGCAACGCCCTCATCAAGAAGGGGATGCTCTATTCGCCGGCCCATGGCGACACGGCGTTCACTGTTCCCATGTTCGACGCCTTCATGCGCCGCATCATGCCGGACTGAGATCGAGCCGCTGCGAAGCAAGCGCCTGCGGCGCGCGCCGGTGCGAGACGAGGATGAGGCCGGTCCCGGTGCGCCGGAGCCAGGAGTCGAGGTTGGCAACCAGCGCCGCCTCGGTTGCCGCATCCAGCCCCTCGCTCGGCTCGTCGAGGAGCAGCCACGGCCGCCCGGCAAGCAGGGCGCGCGCAATTGCAAGCCGCTTGGCCTCGCCGCCCGAAAGCCCCGCGCCGGCATCCCCCAGCAGCGCATCGAGGCCGCCCGCGCGCGCGCGGACGGTTTCGCCCAGGCAGGCGATGTCGAGGGCCTCCCACATGGCCTCGCGCGAGAGGCCGGGGCGGGCGATCGCCAGATTGTCGGCAAGGGTGCCGGCAATGAGGGTCGGGGCCTGTGGCGCGAGTGCGAAGTGCGCCATGCGCGCCTGCGGCGGGATCGCTGCCAGCGGCGTTGCGCCGATCCGGATCGGTGCGGCCGGCGCGTCGGAAAGCCCGGCGAGCGCGAGAAGCGTGCGCGTCTTGCCGGAGCCGCTGCGCCCCGCAAGGAGCAGCCGCCCGCCGGGGGGAACGACCAGCCGTGCCCTGCCTGCGCCCCGCGCTTCGCCGGTTGCGAACAGCAGGTCTCCGGCAGGGCCCGAGGCTTCCGGCTCGCCAGGGGCTTCCGAATCCGCCGGGTCGTGCGCCTCCACGGCAAGGCGGCCAAGGCCGGCGCGAATGCGCGACTCCTCGATGGCTGCCCGCACGATCCCGCCCTGCGCTTCGGCCGCTGCGAAGGCGGCAAGCGCGGCTCCTGCGGCAAGCGGGATCGGGGCGCCCTGCCCAAGGATGAGGACAGCACCGGCCAGGATCGCCGCAAGCGCCGTAGTCGCGCCGGCGAGGCCCGAGTCGATGGCCGCCATCCGCACGCGAGCGGAATCCAGCCGGGCGGCTTCGGCATCGAGCGCGGCAGCGGCGCGCTCGGCAAGCCCCAGCATCCGCACCTCGACGGCCGCTTCCACCTGCGCGACCGTTGCCGCCTTGAGGTCGCCGATCCGCGCCTGCACGGCTTCGGCGGCGCGGTCGTGCCAGCGCCGCCCGGCCAGCCGGACAGCCGGCGCAAGCCCGCCAAGCCCCAGCGCCACCACCAGCGCTGCCAGCGGCGAAACAAGGGCTGCCACCGCAATCGCGGCAAGGCCCGCGGCAAGCGCAGCCGGGCCGGCCGGGCTTCGCACCACGCGGTTCTCGAGCGCATCCACATCCTCGACGAAACGCGCCGCTGCCTCGCCGCCGGAAAGGGCCAGCGCGCGCGCCGGTGCGATTCCGGCCAGCGCGCCGAACAAGTCGGCGCGCAGATCGGCAAGCGCGAGAAGGGCCGCGCGGTGCGACAGCAGCCGTTCGAAATAGCGCGCGCCCGTGCGCAGGATGGCGGATTGCCGGATGAGGGCGCTCGGCAGAAGGTAATTAAAGGAAGCCCCCAGCCCGGCAAGG
>JBDNCK010000355.1:0-2657 GCA_046719675.1 Sphingomonadaceae bacterium
GACGGCAATCGCGTCCGTCAGCGCCGAGCCGCCGAACGCCCGCAGGTCGAGCGGGAGGACGACATGGCGCGCAACGGCAAAGTGGCGGGCAAGGGCGGCGGCGGCTTCCAGCTCGCGCCGGTGGCGTTGGTTGTAATCGATGGTGAGCGCCAGCACGCGGGCGCCCGCGGCTGCGGCAAGGGCAAGGCAGGTGCCGCTGTCGAGCCCTCCCGACAGCAGGACGACGGCCGTTCGGCCGGAAAGGGCGGCAAGATCGGTCATGCTGCGGCGCGCGAGACACTTGGCATTCCGGCGTTCCGGCGGCAAGGGAGCGCGAGAAAGGCGAGATGCACGTGATCGATTACAAGGCGATCTTCGCAGATGCGCTCCAGCGCCTGCACGCGGAAGGTCGGTATCGGGTGTTCATCGACATCCTCCGCAACCGCGGCGGCTATCCCACTGCGCGCTGCTTTGCCGGGCACAACGGCCCCAAGCCGATCACCGTCTGGTGTTCCAATGACTATCTGGCCATGGCCCAGCATCCCGACGTGATCGCCGCCATGGAAGAAGCGCTGCACGATGTGGGCGCGGGTTCGGGCGGCACGCGCAACATCGGCGGCAACACCCATTATCATGTCGCGCTGGAAGCGGAACTGGCTGACCTCCACGGCAAGGAAGCAGCGCTGCTCTTCACCTCCGGCTATGTCTCGAACGAGGCGACCCTCTCCACGCTGGGCAGGCTGCTTCCCGGCTGCATCGTCTTTTCCGATGCGCTGAACCATGCCTCGATGATCGCGGGCATCCGCAACTCCGGCTGCGAGAAACGCGTGTTCGCCCACAATGACCTTGCACATCTGGAAGCGCTGCTCGCCGAGGCGCCGGCCGATGTGCCCAAGCTCATCGCCTTCGAAAGCGTCTATTCGATGGACGGTGACATCGCGCCGATCGCTGCCATCTGCGACCTTGCCGACCGCCATGGTGCCCTCACCTATATCGACGAGGTGCATGCTGTCGGCATGTACGGCGCGCGTGGCGGCGGTGTCTCGGAGCGCGAGGGCCTCGCCCATCGGCTGACCATCATCGAGGGCACGCTGGGCAAGGCGTTTGGCGTGATGGGCGGCTACATCGCCGCCGACCGCACGCTGGTGGACTGCATCCGCTCCTACGCGCCGGGCTTCATCTTCACGACTTCGCTGGCGCCGGTGCTGGTGGCAGGCGCCCTGGCGAGCGTGCGGCATCTGAAGCGCTCGAACGCCGAACGGGACGCGCAGCAGGCAGCTGCCGCGCGGCTCAAGCAGCTGTTCGTGGAGGCAGGCCTGCCGCTGATGCCGAGCGAAAGCCATATCGTGCCGCTGCTGGTCGGCTGCCCGGTCAAGGCCAAGCGGATTTCCGACATCCTGCTCGCCGAATACGGGATCTATGTGCAGCCGATCAATTTCCCGACGGTGCCGCGCGGCACCGAGCGGCTGCGCTTCACGCCGGGGCCGTCCCACAGCGAGCCGATGATGCGGGAGTTGACGTCCGCCCTCGTCGAGATCTTTGACCGGCTGGAGCTGAAGCTCGCGGCCTAGGCCTCGAGCGCGAGGAAGCCGAGCGCGATCGTGGCGATGGCAAGCCCGAGGGTCAGGGGCACGCGCAGCTGCATCCAGTTGGCCGGCGCCAGCCCGAGGCGCAGCAGGTGGCGGTCGACGGGAAGCGTCAGCAGGATGACGAGGCCCATGAGGATCATGCGCGCGCCATCGAGCAGCATCAGCAGGACGAGCGCGGCAAGGCTTGGCAGCACGGAAAGGATATAGAGCGGCCAGGCGCGCTCCGGGCCGGCCCGGGTTGCCATGCCCCACCATGCGCCGCCCAGGAAGGAGAGGATGAGGCCCGCGTAGAGCGCCCCCCAGCGATAGGCGAACTCGCGCCATTCGGGTGGCGCAAGGGCGGCCGCCAGCATGGCGGCGCCAGCCGGCACCAGGCCGAGCCAGCCAAGGATGAAGGCGGGGCGTTGCAGCATGCAGGCGGGCTAGAAGAAGAAGGGGGCAAGGAAAAGGGGCGGTTGCCCATGTTTGGCCACCCGGGGCTTGGGGCGGCGCCTGCCCCCTTTTCTCGGGCCCTGCTTTCTTCCATGGGTCTGCCCCATGCAGCAGGAACGGATGGACTGGCCCGGCGGGGCAAACGTCGCGCTTTCGATCGTCGTCAATGTCGAGGAAGGCTCGGAAATGACGATCGCGCGCGGCGACAGGGGGATGGAGCCCGTGGACGAACTGGGCGTCTTCGTGAAGGCCCCGATCCGCAATTTCGGCAATGAATCCAACTATCTCTACGGCATCAAGGCTGGCGCACCACGGGTTTGTGCGCTGCTCGAGCGGTTCGGCGTGGAAGCCTCCTGGACGGTTGCGGCCATGAGCCTTGAGAACCACCCTGAGATTGCCGAGGCGATCCGCGCCCTCGGGCATGAGCCGGTATCGCACGGCTGGCGCTGGGTGCACCAGTTCCGGATGGACGAGGCCGCCGAGCGGGATTTCATCCGTCGGGCGGCCGACAGCATCGAGAAGACCACCGGCACCCGGCCGGGCGGCTGGCTCTCGCGCTATCTGCTGACGGAGAACACGCGGCGCCTGCTCGTCGAGGAAGGCTATTCCTATCACATGGACGATTATTCCGGCGACGTGCCCTTCTGGGATCGCGAG
>JBDNCK010000356.1:0-2655 GCA_046719675.1 Sphingomonadaceae bacterium
ACAAGGTGGCAGCCGGAGAGCGGCTCGCGGTGCTCGAAGCGATGAAGATGGAACACCGGCTGACCGCGCCCTTCGACGCGATCGTCTCGGACGTGCACATGGAAGCAGGCCAGCAGGTCGCCGAAGGGGCGCTGCTGATGAAGCTGGAGCGGGCCGAATCCTGATGCTTGCGCGCGGGGCCGCTCGGCAAGGCGGCTAAAGCATGCGTGGGGCAGATCGCCTCCGGGGGCAAGACGGGCCTTCCCGGACGGTGCAAAGCAGCTAAGCGGGGCGCATGCGACGCCTGCTCTTCCGCACCCACATCTGGCTCGGCTGGATCGTGGGAGGTCAGCTCCTGCTGTGGATGCTCTCCGGCCTGGTGATGGCGGCCATGCCCATCGGCGAGGTGCGCGGCGATCATCTGCGCAAGCCGCTTCCCGGCACGCCGCTTGCAGGGCTTGCCGGCCTGCTCCCGCCGGAGGCCATTCTCGCGCGGACCGGAGACGAGGCCGATGGCCTCATCCTCCGGCTGCTCGACGGCCGGCCCGTCTATGTCCTGCTGGAGGGAACGGATCCGACCGCGCTGCTCGATGCGCGCACGGGCGCACCCATCCGGCTCGATGCTGCAAGCGCCGCCCGGCTTGCGGCCGCGCGCCACGCAGGCGCGGCGCGCGTCACCGGAGTCGAGCGGATCGATCCGGCAGACCCGCCGCTCGAGTTCCGGCGCGAGGCCCCCGCCTTTCGAGTCCGCTTCGACGATTCCGAGCGCAGCAGCTTCTATATCCACGCCGTCTCGGGGGAGCTGCTCGCCGTGCGCACCGATCGCTGGCGCCTGTTCGACCTCCTGTGGGGCCTGCACATCATGGACTGGCGCGGACGCGAGGATTTCAACCACCCGCTGCTGGTTGGCGCGGCCGCGCTGGGCCTTGCCGGGGTTGCGGGCGGCCTTGCCCTTCTCCTTCTCAGGGCTGCACGCGTGCGCCCGCGGCCGCGCGCGGCTAGGATAAGGCCATGAGGAACGCCCTGCGATTCGCCCATGGCGAGACGATCGACATGCTCCGCGACTCGGTCGCGGCCTTTGCGGCTGCCGAAATCGCGCCGCGCGCGGCCGAGATCGACCAGACCAACAGCTTCCCGCGCGATCTCTGGCCGAAGCTCGGTGCGCTCGGCCTGCATGGCATCACCGTCGCCGAGGCGGACGGCGGCGCCGGCCTTGGCTATCTCGCCCATGTGATTGCCGTGGAGGAAATCTCGCGCGCCTCGGCAGCCGTCGGGCTCTCCTATGGTGCCCACTCCAACCTCTGCATCAACCAGCTCGCCCGCTGGGGCACGCCGGAGCAGAAGGCGAAATATCTGCCGAAGCTGATCTCGGGCGAACATGTCGGCTCGCTTGCCATGTCGGAGCCGGGGGCCGGCTCGGACGTCGTCTCGATGCGCCTCAGGGCCGAGAAGCGCAACGATCGCTACATCCTCAACGGCAGCAAGTTCTGGATCACCAACGGGCCGCATGCCGACACCCTCATCGTCTATGGCAAGACCGATCCCGAAGCAGGCGCCCGAGGCATTACTGCCTTCCTGATCGAACGCGGCATGAAGGGATTTTCGACCGCCCAGAAACTCGACAAGCTGGGCATGCGCGGCTCCGACACCTGCGAGCTCGTCTTCGAGGACTGCGAGGTGCCCTACGAGAATGTGCTGGGCGCGGAAGGCCGCGGTGTCGAGGTGCTGATGTCGGGCCTCGATTACGAGCGGGTGGTGCTCGCCGGAGGGCCTCTCGGCATCATGCAGGCCTGCATGGATGTGGTTGTCCCCTATGTGCATGAGCGGCGCCAGTTCGGGCGGCCCATCGGCACCTTCCAGCTGATGCAGGGAAAGCTTGCCGACATGTATGTCGCCCTGTCGACGGCGCGCGCTTATGTCTATGCCGTGGCCGAGGCGTGCGACCGCGGCGAGACCGCGCGCAAGGATGCCGCCGGCGCCATCCTCTATTCCGCCGAGAAGGCAACCTGGATGGCGCTCGAGGCCATCCAGGCGCTGGGCGGCAACGGCTATATCAACGACTACCCGACCGGCCGCCTCCTGCGCGATGCCAAGCTCTACGAGATCGGCGCCGGCACCAGCGAGATCCGCCGCTTCCTCATCGGCCGGGAACTGTTCGAGGAAGCCGCCTGACCGGCGCAAAGCCGCTCGGCGCCATCCTGGCCGGCGGACAGGCCCGCCGCTTCGGCAGCGACAAGGCGCTGGCGCCCTGGCGCGGGAAGCCGCTGATTGCGCATGTGCAGCAGGCGCTTGCCCCGCAATGCGCGCAGCTCGTGGTCTGTGGCCGGACCTGGGCCGACCTTCCCTCGCTCGACGACCGGCCGACGTCCGGTCTCGGCCCGCTGGGGGGCATCTGCGCTGCCTTGCAGCACGCACGGCTGCTTGGTCTTCCGGCCGTGCTGAGTGCGCCCTGCGACATGCCGGATCTTCCGGCCAATCTTGCCATTGAGCTTGCACCCGGCCCGGCCGTGGTCCAGGGCCAGTGGCTGGTCGGCTACTGGCCCGTCGAGCTTGCGTCAGTCCTCGTGCAATATCTTGAGTCCGGGGGGAAATCAGCCGTGCACGCGTTCGCCGGGCGGATCGGGGCCCGACCGATCGCCTTCCCCCGGCTTCGCAACATCAACACCCCGGACGACC
>JBDNCK010000357.1:0-2649 GCA_046719675.1 Sphingomonadaceae bacterium
AGGGTCGCGCGGGCCTCGGCCATGGCGGCGTCCAGCCCGGACCGCTCGGCGGCAAGTGCGCTGCCAAGCTCCTGGGCGGCCCGGTCCACCATGCCAAGCGTCTCGGCGGCCTCCGCACGCAGCCGGCCCGACAGACCCTCGAGCGCGGTCCTGGCGCGGGCTGCCTCTGCCTCCACGGCTGCTGCCGCTTCGGCAAGCGCTGTCTGTTCCTTCGCGCTTGCAGCCGAGGCAGCCTCGAGCCGGGCCACCAGCCGGTCGCCCTCGGCCTCCATGGCGGCCAGTTGTGTCTTCAGCGTGTCTGCGTGGGCGGCACCCTTTCCCAGCCTGGTCTCGAACTGGCCGGCAAGCGAGGCCGTGCCGTCGGCTGCCTCCCTTGCCTCGCGCAGCGCGGCCGTGGCAGCTGCGGCGCGCGCTTCCAGCCGGCCGGCGGTTGCCTCCACGGCCTCGATGTCGAGGGCAAGGGTCTCCCGGATGGCAGCCAGCCGATCGGCCATGCGCTCGGCAGCGGCGGCCGCAGCCTCGGAATCCTCGGCGGCCACGTGCAGCAGATCCTGCCGGGTGACGACCTTGCCGCGCCGCAGGGCGGCCGCAAGCGCGAACAGCGCGGCCGGGACCACCAGGATGCGGGCGGCAAGGTCCACCGCTTCCGACGGCACAAGCGGGCGCAGGCCGCCTTCTGCCCACAGCGCGAAACCGATCCACGCAAGGCTGAGAAGCGCCGCCCCCCAGAGCAGCAGCGGCTGCCCGTCCTTCTCCATGATTTACCCCTTGGCGCTGTTGTCCTGCACCGGATTACGGCCGGGGGCGCTCAAGGAAAAGCACTTTCAGCCCGTTGCCACCACCAGCCGAAGGCCAGCGCCCACAGCGACAGGCCAGCCAGCGTGACCCACCAGTAAAGGGCAGGATTGCCGGCAAGACAGGCCAGCAGGATGAGATGCGTGCGCGCATTGGCCGAAAGCGGCCACAGCAGGCGCTGCCGAGGTGCCACACGCAGCAGCCATGCCCGCAGCTGCGCGCGGCTGGTCTCCTCCGGGAGGGCAGCAAGCCGGCGGTCAAAGGGCTGTTCCCGGTTGCCGAGCATCCGCTCGCCCCAGTCGTAGAGCCCCTCGAGCGGTCCTCCCGAGGGCGGGCGGGGAGCGACGGTCAAGGCGCCGGCGCGCCGTCGGACATAGGTTGCGCGCCTGGCTTCATAGAAGGCCGCCTGCACCGCGTGGGCAGCCCCGGCGGCAAGCGCGAGGAGTAGGGCGGCGAGCGGATCCGGAAGGCTCGCGACAAGCGCGAGGTTGACCATCACGAACACGCCATAGTCGGAGAATCCGTCGATGAAGCGCCCGAAGGCAGACGCCGTGCCCGACGCGCGGGCAACCGCGCCATCGAGCCCGTCGAGCACATGCCAGGCCAGCATCAGCGCCCAGCCGGCGAGCGCCCAGCGCCAGTCCGGCCAGTCGAGGTAGCACCAGGCCGCAAGGACCCCCGCGCTCAGCCCGGCCAGGCTGACGAGATTGGCCGGAACCCCGAGCGCCATGGCGCGCGGCAGCAGCCAGTTGCCCAGCGGATGGAACAGGAACCGGTTGGACGGCACCTCGATCTCGGGCGGACGCAGCGCGGCGGTCGGAAGCAGTTCCACGCGGCGAAGCGCTAGTGAGCTGCTCCCCAGCTTGGCAAGAGGATGCCATTGCCCCTAAGCCGCCGTCCCCATGCAGCCTCCGGCCAAGCCCCTGACCGCCGTCCTCAGCATCGGTGAGGCTCTCGCCGGAAACCGGCGCCCGGGCCTTGCCATCGTGGCCGGGCGCACGCTCGTCGAACGGCAGGCCCGGCAAGCCTTGCGGGCGGGCGCGTCTGCCTTGCTGGTGCTGGCGCCTGCCCTCCCGTCCGACGTGGCCGCCAGGCTGCTCCGGCTGGGGAATGTCCGGCTTGTTGCCTTGACACCGGCGCTCGCGGATGCGCTCGAGGCTGTGGCCGGCACGCTGCTCCTGTTCGAGCCGGGCGTGGTTCTGGACGAGCGGATCGTCGAGGCCGTGGCGCGGAGCCCGGCACCGGCGGCAGCTGTCTTCCGGGCCACGCCCCCTGCCACTGCCGAGCGCGTGGGCGCCGGACATCATTGGGCATCGGTTGCCTCCATGCCGGCGGCAGGCGCAGCAGCAGCGCTTCGCGCGCATCCGGAGTGGGAGCCAGTGGGCACCCTCAACCGGACGGCGCTGGCGATGGGCGCGCATCTGCTCGAAGTCGAGTCACTTGCCACCTATTCCGAAGGTCGCCGCCGCGACGTGCCGCTCCTCTGGCAGCGGCTGGTGACCGACGCAGACAGCCGCTCGGCGGAGGCGGCCATTCTGTCGGCGGCGCAGAAGGGATGTCTCGACTGGCCGGCGCGGTTCCTGCATCCGCCGGTTGAGAATGCGCTCGTCCGGCTGCTGTGGCCAACCGCCATCACGCCGAACATGGTGACGCTGGCAACCGCCGCCCTCGGGCTTGTCGCCCTGTTCCTGTTTGCCGCCGGCATGCTCTGGCCGGCGCTGCTGCTGGTGCTCATGGTCGGACCGCTCGACGGAGTCGACGGCAAGCTGGCGCGCACCCGCATCGAGTTCTCGCGCTGGGGCGATCTCGAGCATGTCATGGACAAGATCCTGGAATATGGCTGGTTTCTCGCGC
>JBDNCK010000358.1:0-2639 GCA_046719675.1 Sphingomonadaceae bacterium
GAGCGCGGTTGTCCCCAGCCAGTCGACGAGGCGCTGGGCAAGGCCGGGTTCGCCGGCCATTCTCAGCCCTTGCCGAACGGGCATGGCGTTGCTCCACGCATCGCCTGGGATCGCTGATAGGCGTCCCTGCGCGCCGCGAGGATCGGGTCGCCGGACAGCTCGATCCCCTCGACAAGGCGGCAGGGGTTGAAGCCAAGCTTCTCGCACTCCGTCTCCTGGTCGGCGGCGACCTCGGTCAGCGTGAGTGTGCCCATCACGACGCGCTTGCGGTGCGTGGGGAGCGGCCGCGTGGGATCGTCGATCGCGTCCCAGGCTTCCGCGACCGTCGCAACGAGCAGGAACTCGACTGGCCAGCGCATCACGCGCGCGCGGATTTCGGGTTGCAGATAGTCGTCCCTCGGCGGCTCGGCCGGATTGGTCACCTTGACGCCTGCGGTCGGCCGCCAGTCGAAGCGCACCGCGTGCCGCAATCCGTCAGGGCCGGTCAGGATGAAGCTGTGCACGGCATGGAACATGGCGCGCGCGTAGCTCACTGGCGCACCGATGCCGCCAACATCAAAGACGGCAAGCTGGTCGGGAAGGTGATGGTTGGCGTAGGCGAGCGCACCGGCTGCACCCGTCATCGTCTGCCCGGGAAGCGGGTTCGGGAGCGGCTGCACGAGGCGCAGCATGTCCCTGAACTTGTTCCATGCACCCTCGCGGACGAAGGGGGTCATCCGCGAGGCCTCGCTGAAGGCCAGGAAATCATCCACGGTCCGAGAAAAGAATTCCCGCAGCGTCATGGCCACAAGGTCGGTGGCAGACCCGTCGGGCAGGTGGAAGCGCGTGGCCATGCCCCGCACGTCCGGCCAGCCATCGCGCTGGACCGGGCTTCCCGAGCCATTGGAGAAGCGGGTGTTGACGGGCACCGGCTCGCCCTGGAAGTGGGCAGCGATGCACCAGTGGCGGGCAGCGTCCGAAGCGCGGAAATGGCCCTTGAGGCCGATGCCAATGGTGTGAACCGGGCGTGTTCCCGGCTTGTGATCCGGGAAGTCGGCGATCACGGCATCGACCAGGCGCTGGGCGAGGTCCTCTTCCCCCATCGACGCCAAACCCCTCCAGACCCGACGCGACTGTTAACAGCGTCCGCGCCAAAATCCAAGTGACCCGCCAGCCTCTTCTTCCCGGCCCCGAGGAAGTCCTTGGACCAGCTGCCGTACAGGCTTGTCACGATCCCTTCGCGCCACCACGCCAAGTCCTGCCGCCTCGATCCGGCCGCTCGGAAGCAGCGCATCAAACCGATCTGTCGGGCGCACCTCCGCCATGGCGACCGCTGCGTCCATCACATCCTTCGCCGCGAGGGCTGGGCTGTGAACGCGAAGAAGGTCTACAGCCCTTAGCGGGAGTTGGGCCTGCAGCTGCGCAACAAGGCGCCCAAGCGGCGGGTGAAGGCGAAGCTGCGCGAGAAGCATGTGCCCGGGCTGCCGCCCAACGATGTGTGGCCAATGAACTTCGGGCACGACCAGCGCGCAACGGCCCGCAAGTGGCGCATTCCGGCCGTGGCCGACATCTGCAGCCGCTTCTCGCCACTCATCGATGCGCGGTTCAGTTGCCGCGGCAAGGACATGGTCGCGACGCTCCGGCCGGCAACGGCAAGTCCTCCATGGCAGTTGGTCGGTTCCCAAGGCAGGCGCAATCGCGCCTTGGAGTCCGGTCAGCCGTGTGGGGAACCCATGGGGAAAAGTGGCGGGGCGACCAGTCACGGATTGAACCGGCATGCACGCATCGGAGACATGGTGCCCAGGAAAAAATCCAAACTCCGGTTTCTGGCGGTTTCAGCAGGTTTCAGTTGATGTTTATTATCAACGTGTTATCCGATTCCATGTTCCACTGATGTTCGGCCTGTGCTATCAAGTGCCGTCCGGATGTTGGCTGGAATGTGGGAAAGAAGTTCGTGCATCGGTTAAGCGCGCGGAAGGTTCAATACGCCCCGCCGGGACGACATATCGATGGGGCGGGCCTGATGCTGGTGGTCCAGCCGGCGGGCAGCCGATCCTGGGTCTTGCGCATCCAGCATCGCGGACGCCGGCGGGATATCGGGCTTGGGAGCTACCCGGTCGTGACGCTGGCCAGAGCGCGGGAACTCGCGCTGGAGACGCGTCGTGCGGTTCGGGACGGCAGGGACCCCGTTGCCGAGCGTCGGCAGTGGGCCACGGTTCCGCTCCTGTCGCAGGCGCTCGATGCCTGGATTGCCAAGGAGGCACCCGGGTGGCGGGGTGGTGCCGAGGGCCATACCGCGCGCAACACGCCGCGCCTGTTCGAGCGGCATCTCGGGGGCCTGATGCGGCGCCGGGTGTCCGATATCGATGAAGCGGCGATCACAACAGCCCTGATGGGCGTCTGGCACGAACGGCGGGAGACAGCGAAGAAGCTGTTCGATCGACTCCGTGGTGTCATGAACTTGGCCAAGGCCAAGGGCCATTGCGGCAAGCTGGACTGGGAGGCGATCCGGGCCGCGCTCCCTTCCGGCAAGGTGGCAACAGTCCGCCACCCGGCCATGAAGCTTGCCGATGTCCCAGGCTTTGCCGCTTGGCTTCTGGCCAAGGACACGGGTGCTGCGCGGGCGCTTCTCTTCATCCTGCTGACGGCCGCGCGCAGCG
>JBDNCK010000359.1:0-2606 GCA_046719675.1 Sphingomonadaceae bacterium
TCGCCCGGCGGTCGACGTGCATGAGAAGATCGTCGCGCGCGCCCTTGAGGGGATCGCGGCCGAAGCCTCCGACGGCAAGCGCCGCACGGCCCTCATAGAGAAGGTCTGACCCGAGAAGGTCTGACCGCCTCCGGCGCCTAGGGCGCCGCCTGCCGCCGCAGGCCCGCGGCTGCTTCCTCAAGCGTCGCGTGCGCCAGCGCCGAATGCCGTCCGAGCGCAAGCAGCGCCGGCAGCTGCCACGGCCGCAGCAGCAGCCGCGCCAGCGTTGCCGTCACGCGCACGCTGCCGTCTTCGCGGACGCTGTCCTGCGCTGCGGCGGGAATTGCAGCCGACGCCGGGTCGGCAATCGCGCGGATGGCAAGGAAGGGCAGGCCCCTCTCTTCGGCCACGCGGGCAACGCGATGACTTTCCATGTCGACCGCGCTCGCACCCGTGGCGCCTGCAAGCCCAGCCTTGTCGGCTGCCGTGGCGACCAGCCGGTCGGAGCCGAGCAGGGTGCCTGCAGGCGCTGGCAGCCCCAGGGTCCGGGCGAACGCGGCGCCCGCTTGGTAGCGGCGGCCGCAGGCTTCCACCACCACCGCCGGCACCAGAAGGTCTCCGGGGGCAAGGCCGGGCGCCAGCGCTCCTGCCACCCCAAAGGACACGAGCGCCCCCGCGCCTTCGTCCGCCAGCCGCCGCGCATGCGCTTCCGCAAGGTCGGGGCGGGCCCCGGAGACGGCCGCCGGCAACCCGAGTGCTGCGGCCTCCGAGCGAAGGCCGCAGACGAAGCCTACATGCCCCACGGCAGGTCGCGGGAGTTGGATTCCCTGAGTGCCTGGTAGCGCGCCACTGCCCAGAGCGGGAAGAATGCGGCATAGCCGTGATATTTCAGGTAGAAGACCCGCGGGAAGCCGGTGCCGGTGTAAAGGCGTTCCTCCCAGCGCGGGCCGTCCTCCTTCGGGGCCTGCTCGAGCCAGGCGACGCCGCGCGCGACTTCCGGGGAATCGACTTCGCCGGCCGCCATCAGCCCCAGCAGCGCCCAGGCCGTCTGGCTCGCCGTCGACTCGATGGCATGGCCGCGCACGCCCGCCTCATAGGTCTCGAGCCCCTCGCCCCAGCCGCCATCCGGGCGCTGCTGTGCCTTCAGCCAGTCGATGGCGCGGCGCACCCAGGGTTCCTCCAGCGAGACGCCGGCTGCCTTGAGCGCGACCAGCACCGACCAGGTGCCATAGACATAGTTCGCGCCCCAGCGGCCGAAGAAGCTCCCGTCTTCCTCCTGCTGGGACCGGATCCAGGCCAGCGCCCGCGCGATCGGCTCGGCATGGCGTTCCCGATCCACCTGGGCAAGAAGCCCGACGCAGCGCGCGGTCACGTCCACTGTCGGCGGGTCGAGCAGGGCGCCATGATCGGCAAAGGGAATGGCATTCAGGTAGAAATGCTCATTCTCGGGCTCGAAGGCGCCCCAGCCGCCGTTCGAGGACTGCATGCCGACAATCCATTCGCAGGCGCGCTCGATGGCCTCGGCATAGCGGGGATCGCCCTGCCGGTGCATGGCCATCGCGACGACGGCGGTATCGTCGACGTCGGGATAGTCGGGATTGGCATATTGGAAGGCCCAGCCGCCTGGCCGCACATCGGGCCTTCTGACCTGCCAGTCCCCCTTGTGATCGAGGATCTGCCGGTCCTTCAGCCAGTCGAGCATGGCGACAAGGCGCGGGTCGTCGCGCTTGCCCGCCTCGAGGAAGGCGTGCGCCGAGAGCGCCGTGTCCCACACCGGGGACACGCAGGGCTGGAACCAGATCTCCTCGCCCTTCTCCACCATCAGGAGGTCGATGGCGCGACGCGCAATCCGGTAATTGGGATCATTCTCGGGGTAGCCGAGGACATGCATCATCATCACGCTGTTCGCCATCGCCGGGAAGATGGCGCCCAGCCCGTCCTCGCCGTTGAGGTGCGAAAGCACGAAGGCCTCTGCCTTGCGGATGGCGGAGCGGCGGATGGAAGACGGGATGAAGCGCTCGCCCACGCGCAGCAGCCGGTCGAGCAGGAGGAAGCATTCCCCGATGAAGGTGCCGTTGGGATTGACCTGATACTGCTTCACCTGTTCGGGCGGCACCACGAACAGTTCGGCAAGGCCCCGCCCGGTGGGGTTGGCAGCACGGGGTTTGAGCGCGGTCAGCACGAACAGCGGCACCATCACCGTGCGCGACCAGTAGGCGACCTTCGAGATGTGGAAGGGAAACCACAGCGGCAGGTGCATGACCTCGACCGGGATCACCGGCACGCCGCGCCACGGGATGTGGCCGAAGAGCGCAAGCGCGATGCGCGTGAAGACATTGGCCCTGGCAGCCCCGCCGCGGGCGAGGATCCAGGCGCGTGCGCGCACCATGTGCGGCGCGTCGATGGCATCGCCGATGAGCTTGAGCGCCCAATAGGCCTTGATCGTCGCGGAGAGATCGCCGGCGCCAGCCTTGAACAGCGGCCAGGAGCCATCCTCGGCCTGCTCGCGGCGCAGATAGAGGCCGATGCGGCGTTCGAGCTCGGTGTCGAGGTCGCCCAGGAAATGGCGAAGCAGCACGACTTCGGCGGGAATCGTGGTGTCGGCTTCCAGATCGAAGACGATGTGA
>JBDNCK010000360.1:0-2582 GCA_046719675.1 Sphingomonadaceae bacterium
GTGCTGCCCATCGCCGGCGGCGACGGCCATACCGGCCCCTGGAGCCGCGAGGGGCAGGTCGGACCCGCCGGCGCGCTGGCCATGGTGGTCTGCCTCGCGGCGCCCGAGGACGCCGGGCGGCTGACCGAGGCCGCCTTCGCGGTGCTGGCGCCGCATATCGGCGTGGTGTCGGTCAGCGACGCGCAGGTGATCCGGCCCGAGCGCTTTCGCCGCCAGGGCTGAATCTCCTTGCGCGCCGCACGCCCTCTCGGTCACCATCCGACCATGGTCGTTCGGGAGGCTTCGTGACGACGCTCGACGCGCTCTATGCGCGGCTGGAGTCCGGCCGCACGGTGGAGCCCGGCGACATCGACGCCGCGCTGCGCATGGGCCGGGCGGCGGCGGCGCGGGACCAGCTCGAGCTGTTCGAGGGCGGGCGCGTCGAGATCCGCACGCGCAAGAAGACCGTGGAGCCGCGCACGGCCGCGCAGAAGGCCTATGCCCACGCGCTGTTCACGAACGAGCTGGTGTTCGGCATCGGGCCGGCCGGCACCGGCAAGACATACCTCGCCGTCGCGCAGGCGGTGGCGCTGCTGCTGGCCGAGCGCCTGGTCGCGCTCGACCTGCCCGCGCGGGCCGAGGCTGTGCTGACCGAGGCGCTGGCCGCAAGGCCGGTGAAAAGCGTAGCGTATGCGCCGGGACGCGTGGCCTTCATCGACGCCATGGGCGAACTGGCAGCGGTGAGCGGCGCGCCGCGGCGGCGGCGCGGCGACGGGGCCGCGCGCGAAGGCCCACGCCCCCGGCTTTGCTTCAGGGAAGTGAAGGCTTGACCATCCGGCGCGGACGCGCGAGGTCTCGTCCGGGCCGCGGTGGGCGCCCTCTCGCCGACTGTCCGGACGCGCCGATGAGGTGGGGTTGATGCGTGTTTCGCTGGGTTGGGTGGCCGGGACTGTCCTGGCCGCGAGCGTTCTGGCGGCCGGCGGGGCGATCGCCGCGACCGACGTCGGCGCCCCCGTGCCCTGGGGGATGGGGATGCAGGCCGCGGCCTCCTCGGTGAAGGAGCGCGTGCATGGCCTGCACGACCTCGTGCTGGTGATCATCACGCTGATCACGCTGTTCGTGCTCGCGCTGCTCGCCTATGTCGGCTGGCGCTTCGCCGCGGCGCGGAACCCCACACCCTCGACGACGAGCCACAACACGCTTCTCGAGGTGGTGTGGACCGTGATCCCCGTGCTGATCCTGGTGGTGATCGCGGTGCCGTCCTTCCGCCTGCTCTACTACATGGACCGGACGCACGAGCCCGACCTGACGGTGAAGGTCACGGGCTTCCAGTGGGCCTGGGAATACGAGTATCTCGACGCCGACGGGCTGCGCTTCGAGAGCTACATGCTGCCGGCCGAGGAGGCGGTGGCGCAGGGCAAGCGCCGGCTGCTGGACGTCGACAACGAACTCGTCGTCCCCGCCGGCAAGAACATCCGCATCCTGACGGCGAGCCGCGACGTCATCCACAGCTTCTTCGTTCCCTCCCTCGGCGTACAGAAGTACAACATCCCCGGCCGGACGCTGGAGACCTGGGTCCGCATCGATCGCCCGGGGATCTACTACGGGCAGTGCAACCAGATCTGCGGCGTCAACCACGCCTTCATGCCGGTGGTGGTGCGGGCGGTGCCCGAGGCGGAGTTCACCGCCTGGCTGGACGAGGCGAAGCGGCGCTTCGCCGCGCGTGGCGGGACGACGGTGGCGGGCGCGCAGGGCGCCCCCATGTTCACGGTGGCCGAGGCCCGGCGGTGACGTCGCCGGGCGGCCGGAACGGAATGCGGCGCGGGGATCCCCCGGCGAGGATGGGTCACGATGGCAACGGCTGACGCACACGCGGATCACAACCACGCGCCGGGCTTTGTCGCGCGCTGGCTGTTCAGCACGAACCACAAGGACATCGGCACGCTCTACCTGGTGTTCTCGGTGATCGCCGCCTTTATCGGCGCCTTCATGTCCGTGCTGATGAGGATCGAACTGCAGAACCCCGGCATGCAGATCTTCGCCGACGGGCAGCAGTGGAACGTCATCGTCACCGCGCACGGCCTGATCATGGTGTTCTTCGTGGTCATGCCGGCGCTGATCGGCGGGTTCGGCAACTGGTTCGTGCCGATCATGATCGGCGCGCCCGACATGGCCTTCCCGCGGCTGAACAACATCAGCTTCTGGCTGCTCGTGCCCTCCTTCTTCCTGCTGCTGGGCTCGGCCTTCGTCGGCCAGGGTGCCGGCGTCGGCTGGACGATCTATCCGCCGCTGTCGCATTCGACCTTCCAGTCGGGACCGGCGATGGACATGGCGATCTTCGCGCTGCATCTCGCCGGCGCCTCGTCCATCCTCGGGGCCATCAACTTCATCACCACCATCCTGAACATGCGCGCGCCGGGCATGACCCTGCACCGCATGCCGCTGTTCGTCTGGGCGATGCTGGTGACGGCCTTCCTGCTGCTGCTCGCCGTGCCGGTGCTCGGCGGCGCCATCACCATGCTGCTGACGGACCGGAACTTCGGCACCGCCTTCTTCGACCCGGCCGGCGGCGGCGACCCGGTGCTGTTCCAGCACCTGTTCTG
>JBDNCK010000361.1:0-2553 GCA_046719675.1 Sphingomonadaceae bacterium
CACCTTTGCACGGAGAATTCCACCGCGCCGGCGTCGCAGCGCGGCACCAACGCACCCGAAGCCCGCGATCATCATGCCCCAGGTCGCCGGCTCCGGAATCGCCGGCGGCAGGTCGAACCGCACCACGTCCACAAACAGGCTGCTGCCATTCAGGAAAGCCACTGGCAGGCTCGCCTGTTCCGCCGGGCTGGTCGGGTTGCCCTGCCGGAACTGCATGGTGAAGATGAAGGGGCCCGTGCTCCAGACCTGGTCCAGCGCCGGAAACGCCACCGAATCGATCAGCGCAGGCGGATTGTCAGCCGTCCCTTGCAGGGAGCGGCCAAAGGCGAAGCTGCTGACATAAAGGCCATCTGGCAGGCCAAGGCCCGGGTCCACGTCGAGGGTGAACGGGTTGATCGCCATGCCATTCACGAAGGTTGTGACGGCATTGAACGTCACCTGGTCCAGCCTCGACCCCTGGACCTGCGGAGCGCCAGCCACGTCATTCAGCACGAACAGCTGGCTGGCCCCACCCGGCGCCGACGCGAACTGCAACCCCGTCCCGAAGAACTGCAGGCCGACCAGCGCGGAAAAATAGCTGCGCGCTTCACCCACACCGCCCGGCGGTGACAAGGGCGTGCCCGGGGATGTGCCATCCAGCAGGAACTGGGTGAGGAAGCCCTGGCCCGAAAGTTGCGGCAGGTCCAGCCGGATGGTGCCAGGCGGATTGGTGGGCGTCTGCTGAAGGAGCCCGCCGACGGTCACCAGAAAGACCGCTGCATGCGCCCCCGTGACCGGCACCGTGACCGGCACCACCAGCGCCGCCGAGGCGGCCACCGCCGCCACGGCCAAAGATCGAAACGTCATGCCAGAAGCCCCCTTGCGCGCGGCACCAGCCAGACGGTGCCAACAGGCAAAGGCTAGCAGGCCTCAGCGGATCGGCAAGTGGAAATCCGCACCACCGGGCGCCAGCGCCCAGAGCCGCGCCGCCAGCGCCGGCCCGTTGCCACCGGCGGCGCGCAGGCTGGCCAGCGTTTCGGCACGATCGCGCTTGGCAAGCCTCCGGCCATCGGCGGCCAACAGCAGCCGGTGGTGGAGATAGCGCGGCGCCGGCAGGCCAAGAAGCTGCTGGAGGAGGCGCTGCAGCGGAGTCGATTCGACCAGGTCGCGGCCGCGCACCACAAGGCTCACGCCTTGCGCTGCATCATCGATCACGCAGGCCAGATGATAGGCCGGCGCGCCATCCTTGCGCATCAGCACCGGATCGCCCGCGCGATCGGCCCGCCCTTCCTGCGGGCCGGCGGCCACATCCTGCCATTGCTGGCGCATGGGAAGGCCGGTTGCAGCAAGATCCAGCCGCCAGGCAAAGGCCGTACCATCGGCCGGCGGCGCGCGGCCGCGGCAGGTGCCGGGATAGGGCAGGGTCTCGCCCGGATGCGGCGCGGCGATGGCAGCCGCGATGTCGGCCCGCGTGCAGGTGCAGGCATAAAGCAGGCCGCGCCCCGTGAGTTGGCCAAGCGCCGCGCGATAGGCCTGAAGGCGCTCGCTCTGCACCAGCACGGGCCCGTCCGGCCGCAGCCCCAGCCAGGCGAGATCGGCATGGAGCGAATCGATGAAGGCCGGGCGGCAGCGGGCGCTGTCCAGATCGTCGATTCGCAAGCGCCACTGGCCCCCGGTGCTGCGGGCAAGGCGCTCGCCGAGGGCGGCGGAGAAGGCATGACCAAGATGCAGAAGGCCGGTCGGCGATGGCGCAAAGCGGGTGACGTCCACCATCATCCTTGCCTTTTGTCGTGCTGCGGCGCATCCACGCGGAAACCGGCCTTGACCACCACGATATCTGGTGCTGTCATATGGCCGACATACTGCCTCTGGTATAGGGGCCGTGCAGGCGCTTGGGCAAGCTCCTGCCCGACGTGCGATAGGGCCGGGTCATGCCTCGTCTGCGGTCGAGCAGATGGGGAGAGTGTCCGTGTATCATCCCGACATCCTCGAGCGGCTGGAGCGAAGGATCGCGCCGGAATCCTGCCCGGCGCTGGTTCTCAATGCGGACTATACCCCGCTGTCCTACTATCCCCTGTCGCTGTGGTGCTGGCAGGATGCGATCAAGGCGGCCTTCCTGGAACGGGTGGATGTGGTTGCCGAATATGAGCGCGAGATCCGTTCCCCCTCCTTTGCGATGCGGCTGCCCTCGGTGGTGGCGCTGCGGCAATATGTGAAGCCATCCTCCAATCCCGCCTTCACGCGCTTCAACCTGTTCCTGCGCGACCGGTTCACCTGCCAGTATTGCGGCAGCCGCGAGGATCTGACCTTCGATCATGTGGTCCCGCGCGCCTATGGCGGCCGCACCACCTGGACCAATGTGACGACCGCCTGCGCGCCGTGCAACCTCAGGAAGGGCGGGCGCACGCCGGCAGAGGCGCACATGATGCCCCGCCAGCGGCCGTTCCAGCCGACGAGCCACCAGCTGCAGGAAAACGGCCGGGCCTTCCCCCCGCACTACTGCCACGAAACCTGGCGGGATTATCTCTACTGGGATGTCGAACTGGAAGCCTGAGGCAGCTGCCCGGACTGCCG
>JBDNCK010000362.1:0-2545 GCA_046719675.1 Sphingomonadaceae bacterium
GGCGAGGGCTTCCAGCGCAGCGAGACCAAGCCCGGCGCCGGTCAGCCGGTCGAGCAGGCGCAGGGCTGCTGCTGCGTCCGCGCTGCCGCCCCCCAGCCCGGCGGCCACCGGGATGTGCTTTTCCAGCGTGAAATGGAAGCGCGCCGGCGTGCCGGTGGCGGCTGCAAAGGCATGCGCTGCCCTGAGCACGAGATTGTCGGGATCCGGGCCGGCGGCATCCGCAAATGGTCCGGCAAGCGTCAGGCCCCAGGAATTGGCGGGAACGGCGGTCAGCCGGTCCCCGAAGCGGGTGAAGGCGAAAAGCGTTTCCAGCGCATGATAGCCGTCGGGCAGGCGCGCGCGGACATGGAGCGCAAGATTGACCTTGGCCGGGGCCGGCTCGGTTGCGGACACGCGCTGCGCGCTTCAGCGTTCGGTGAGCGCGATGTCGAGCCCGTAGCGCAGCTTGCGCTCGATGGCGGCGCGCACCTTGTCGGACGGGTCGAGGGTGAGCGCCGAGTTCCAGGCATGTCGCGCCTCGATGCGGCGGCCCACGCGCCACAGCGCGTCGCCCAGATGATCGGCAACGGTGGGATCCGACGGCTCGGCGGCGCGCGCCTGTTCGAGAAGCTCGACGGCCTCGGCGTAACGGCCGCGCACGAAGGCCGCCCAGCCCATCGAATCGATGATGGCGCCATTGTCGGGCGCGGCGGCGAAGGCACGGGCAATGAGCGCCTCCGCCTCGTCGAGCCGCTGGTTGCGGTCAAGCAGCGAATAGCCGAGATAGTTGAGGAACACGGCATTGTCCGGCTGGAGATCGACGGCGACCCGAAGGTCCGGCTCGGCGCGCGCCCAGTCGCCAGCCTGCTCATGCGCCGATCCCCGCAGGAACCAGACATAGGCGGTCTCGGGCGCCTTCGGGTCGGGAAGCAGCGCGAGGGCGCGGTCAAGCGCGGCGGCGGCACCTGCGAAATCCTCGGTCCGCCGCTTCACGTCCGAGACGCGGACCCAGTCTTCATAGCTGGCCTCGGGACTTTCCGCGACGGGCGTGAGCAGGGCGAGCGCCTCCTCCACCCGATCGGCCTCGGCCAGAACCTGGCCACGCCGGCCTGCTGCCGCCTTCGCATAGGGGCCAGCAGGCACGCGGGCAAGCACATCGAGCGCCAGATCGGTCAGGCCCACCCGCGCCAGCATGTCGCCCGTCACCAGCCATGTCTCCGGCAGACCGGGCGCCAGCGCAATCGCGAAGCGACCGAAGGCAACCGACGCCGCCTGCGGCCGCTCCCGCGAGGCATCGACGGCAAGGCGCAGGAACAGCTGCGCAAGCCCTTCGCCCGGCGTGGTGATGATGCCCCCCAGCCGCTTCCCATCGATGCCCGGTTGCCGCAGCAGCCGCGCGCGCGCGTCCGTCAGCAGCGGGTCGCGCTCCGGCCCGCCGCCCAGCGCCAGCACAGCCTTCTCGCGCCAGGCAATGGCATGGGCCGGGTCGCTGCGCGCGGCCTCGAGCGCGGCGCCAGCAGCCTGCATCCGCAGGCGCGGCACGTTGGCGCCTTCCGCCTGGACCAGCGCGCCATAGGCCTCGGCTGCTTCCGGCCAGCGCCTGGCGAGCGCCAGCACATGGGCGCGATGCTCGGCGAAATAGCTGCTGGCCAGCCCGTCATCGGGGCCGGCATCGAGAAGCGCGAGCGCTTCGCTGAACTGGCCGCGGGCAGCCCGCCCATAGGCCTCGAGTATGCGGCTGACGACGGGGACCGCCCCCGACTGCGGCTCGCGGAAGAGCATGCGCGCCTGATCATAGCCGCGCCAGTCCCGCGCCTGGGCGAAGTGGACGGCCCGGGTGATCGAGAGGATCGCCTCGTTGAAGCCGAAGCGCGAGGGCATGGGTTCGCGCGGCGGGCTGGTCTGCAACTCGTCGGCAAGGCGCGCGGCTGCCTTGAGGTCGCCCGTGACCAGCGCGGTCTCGAACGCCCGCAGGCGGATTTCCGGCGCCTGGCGATCGACGGCGAGCGCCGAGGCAAAGGCGCGCGACGCCTCGGACATCGAATCCTCGCCGGCTGCGATCCGGCCCTTGAGGTAATGGGCAAGCGCGCCGTCCGTCCGGGCGCTTGCAAGCACCGGCGATGCGGCAAGCAGCAGCAGGGCAAGGGCAGCGCGGCGGACGGGCATTTCCTCTTCATGCCCCTGAAGCGCCCTGCGCTGCAAGGGGCCCATCGGTCGCGTCAGGCGTCGATCGCGTCTGCGGTGATGGCCCGGGCATTGGCCTGGATGAAGGCGAAGCGATGCTCTGCCTGCCGCCCCATCAGTCGCTCGACCAGTTCGCGTACCAGGTGCTGCTGCTGGTGCGTTTCGGGGAGCGTGACCCGGATGAGCGTCCGCGTGGCGGGATCCATGGTCGTCTCGCGCAGCTGGCCCGGCGCCATTTCGCCCAGGCCCTTGAACCGGCCGATCTCGACCTTGCGGCCCTTGAAGCGGGTGGCGAGCAGCAGGTCCCGCTCGGCCTCGTCCTTCGCATAGACGCTGTCGCTGCCAGACGTCAGCCGGAACAGGGGGGGCTGTGCGAGATAGA
>JBDNCK010000363.1:0-2544 GCA_046719675.1 Sphingomonadaceae bacterium
AAGGCAAGGATCGGATCAAGATCGGCCGGCTGGCCATACAAATGCACGGGCATCACTGCGCGGGTGGCCGGCGTCAGCGCATCCTCGAGCCTGTTCGGGTCGATGTTGCAGGTGTGGATGCATGGCTCGACAGGAACCGGCCTGGCGCCGACATGGGTGACGGCAAGCCAGGTTGCGATATAGGTGTTCGAGGGGACGAGCACATCATCGCCCGGCCCGATACCCAGGGCGCGCAGGCTCAAGCTCAGAGCTTCGAGGCCGTTGGCCACGCCGACGGCGTGCGCTGCCTCGCAATGGGTGGCATATTCCTGCTCGAACCTGGCAACTTCTTCGCCCAGCACATACCAGCCGGAATCCCGAACCCGCGCGAAGGCTTCCGCAAGCGCCTCGGCGTCTCGGGCAAAGATCGCCCTCAAGTCGAGAAAGGGAATCTCGCCCATGTGCAGCGATTGCATTCAGCCGTCTGGAAACTCTTGGCGCCAGCGCGCGACAACCGCGTCCGGATAGCCCCGATGAAAGTGGCGGCGCCAAGGGTAAGCCGGCTTTCCGCTGTCGCGGAGCCGCACGCGCGCGGTGCTACCAACAACCTTTCCTGGATTGCCGATGCAAATGTGCCCGTGGTCGACATCCGCCCTGACAACGGTCATCGCACCGACGAGGGCATCGCTCTCAACACGGACGCCGGGCAGAACGACCGACATTGTGGCGAGCGCCGCATAGTCACCGATAAAGCAGCCAACAAGCGTGGCGCTGGGAGGGGTCGGATCGTTGGTCAGAACAACATAGGGAAAAATCCATACGAAGTCACCGACGGTCGACTTCTGTCCTATATGGACATTGCTATGCAGCCGGACATAGTCACCAATTTGGCAGTCGCCTTGGATGTCTGAAAGCGTGCCAATCTGAAGATTGGTGCCGGCAATCGTCCCCTCGCGAACAGTGACGCGATGTCCGGTCACCAGGCGGTCGCCGAAACTTGACCCCTCGTAGAAGATGCTGTGCGAGCGAACAAGGCTCCCGGCGCCGATGACGAGAGGCGGACAAGTTTCGCGGATCGATTTCGCACCCAGATGGCAATGAGATCCTATGATGGTCCCTGCACCAATACGTGTGCCAGCCTCGATGATGCTAAAGGCTCCAACACGAACACCGGCACCCAGTTGCGCGTCTTTCGACACGAGAGCAGTTGCATGTATTTGACATCCGCTATGTTCTTCCGACATGGGTGGTCTCGTTACTCGCTCTCACTCGCATATATTTGGACCCGCTTTCGTTCAAGAAAGTCGCTGTACTTGCGAATATAGTCGGCCGGATCGTATAGGTGGGATGCGAAGACAAGCAGTACGGCATCGCGCGTGTAGCGATACTGGATGCCCCAGGTCATCGGCGGGAGATACAGACCCTTGTTGGGCCGGTCCAGGCGAATCTCTGCTCTGGCCATTCCGTCGTCGACAACAACGGCGCAACTGCCGCGCACACAGATAAGGAATTGATGGCATTCCAGATGCGCATGTTCGCCCCGCACCTCTTCCCCTGGCACGTCAAACACCAGGAAATAACGCTTGGGTAGAAAAGGCAGATCATCTTCGATTTGACCCACGCTCAGCCTTCCGCGCAGATCCTCGTAGAGAGGAAGCTCGTGAATGGTTACCCCGCGGACGCTGCAACTTCTCGCGCCCAGCGCTCTTGTTTCCCGTTCTGAGGCCCGGTCGTCTGTAATTCCTGTGTCGACATAGCCTTCAATCCGTGCCGGATTTCCGCTCACGATCGCGTTCGGCGGCACGTTTCGCATGACCACGGCGCCGGGGCGGACTTCTGCGCCGGCACCGACCTGCACGCCTGCGCAAATCGTCGCGTTGGCGCCGATCATCACATGCTCGCCGATGGTCGTGCGCGCTGCCTCGGGCCCGCCTTCGATCACCGCACCAGCGGCAATGCGGCTTCCGGCCCCTATCTCGACCCCAGGCGCTACCACTGCCGTTGCATGTACTTGGGGCGGACGCTCCCTCGCGGTTTCTTCTTCGCTGGATCCGGCCGATGGCCGCGGGGCTGAGGAGAGACCGTCCATGGTGCGCCTCTACCGAAGTCGCGCAACGAAGTTAAGGGCTCGGCGAGCGCGCCGCTGGCGGCCCAGCTCGACCTTGATCGGCGGCCTCGGGCGAGCCGTAGATCGCAAGCTGCGCTTCGACAATGCGCTCGACCGAGAAGCGGGCTTCCGCGTCAGCGCGAGCAGCCAGACCCATGCGCACCCGCAGCGTTCGGTCTGAAAGAAGCCTGTCGATGGCATCCACAAGGGCCTCGACATTTCCTGGAGGCACAAGAAATCCGGTTTCGCCGGGTCGAACCGCATCTCTGCACCCTGGGACATCCGTCGTGACGAGGGGCAGTGCGGCTGCTGCTCCCTCGATAAGCGATTTCGGCAGCCCTTCCCGATAGCGGGAAGGCAAGCAGTATATTGCGCATTGTGAGAGGATTTCAGGTATGTCCGTGCGATGACCCCACCATTCCACGACACCTTCGGCATTCAGCGCTGCCAACTCAGCC
>JBDNCK010000036.1:0-10308 GCA_046719675.1 Sphingomonadaceae bacterium
CATGAGGTGCCCTCCTTGGATTGCCCCAACCGGCAGACCCCCCGCCGGTTCACCATGATGCTTACGGCATTCGCCCCGCATTGCAAACGGAAATTCGCTCCAAGCGCGTCACAACAGGCTGATTCGCCATCTTTTTTACTGGCCTGTAACGATCTAACTGAAAGCTCGGCCGAGGCTCGGCGCGCCCTGCTGCCAGGGCAGCGGCCCCCGTCTTTCGGTTGCGACCACGTGCTTGCATGTGACAACAGGCGGCAGCGCTGGGTTGGCGGAAGACAGGGGCCACGCAAAAGGAAAGGGGCCGGCGACGCATGTCGCCAGCCCCATATTCTCCTTTGCGTGGCAGCCGTCAGGCCGCCAGCGCCTCCCGACGGCGACGCGCCATGGCACCGACAAGGCCGAAGCCCGCGATCAGCATCGCCCAGGTGCCCGGCTCCGGCACGAAGGCATTGGGCACGATCGAGCGGATCCAGTCACGGTAGATGGCAACCGGCGCATAACCGGCGAATTCGCCAAAGCTCGAGTCCAGGACGCCGTTCACATCCGTGAGCGGATTCGAATAGCGCTGCCCGAAGGAGGTCACCGTCGAAATCTGGTTGCCGAAGATGAACTGCGGACCCCCGGAGTCGCCGCCGGCCACATTCACTTCCAGCGGCCCGAGACCGAGATTGCAGAATTGCGAACCGCCAAGGCCAAAGGCACCGCCGATGGCGCACGACGCGTCTTGGGCAACGAGCCCATTGTCGAAGTCGGCGAGCCAGGCGAAGTTCGCGCGCTGACCAAACCAGCTGTCCTGGAGGAAGAAGCCCCCGAACTGGTCATCCCCGTAGCGAAAATCATAGCGGTTGAAGCCCTGCCGGATCCAGCCGGTGGCAGCCCCGTTGCCGGCAGACGTCCCGCCGTTGCCGCCCGCGAAGGATCGCGTGCCCAGGCCGACGACGTTGAAGGTAAGACCGGTCAGGTCCACCCTCGGGGACAGCTGGTAGACATTGGCGAAGTCGGGCGCTGGAGCAGCCAGCCGCAGGATCGCGGTGTCGGCCTGATCGATCACGAACCCGCTGTATTCCGGGTTGATGAAGATGTTCGAGACGGCGACCTGGGTCACGTCCGGATGGCTGTAGTAGCGGATGTCCTCGTTGCCGCCGTAGAAATAGGTGGTGACGGTGGGCGTTGCCTGGGTGACGCCGGTGCGGTTGCGCACGCAGTGCGCGGCGGTCAGCACATGGCCGCCGGGGATCAGAGCACCCGAGCAGACGAAGCGGGCGGGCTGGCCGGTGTTCGGACCGGAGGTAAAAATGCCGTAATCCATCAGGATGCCAACCACGCCGTTATGCAGGGGCCGGACCGGCAGATACAGCGGATCACCGCCGCCGAGGCCGAGCGCAGTCTGGGTGCCGGATGCCGTAGGGGTCACGCCGACGATCAGGCTGCGCGCTTCGGTGAGCTCGGCAGCCGTCCCGGGAAGCGCCGCATGGGCGGCAGACACAAGCGTGAGCGATGCCGTCGCCGCCAGGAGAAACGAAACTTTCATGATGCCCTCCAAGATTGCCCCAGCCGGCGGTCTCCCTGCCAGCTGCCAACTACATAACGCACTGAATCGAGTAGCAAAACCGTTTTTTTTCCCCAGCACAGGGCAAGCGTTGCAATGCGTTTTTCATGTATTGTTAACATTAACAGAGCGGGTTGCCAAAGGTCCCCGAAAGCCGCGAACAAGACGGCACACTCAACACAACAAGAATCAGGAGGCACAACTTGCCCGGGACTTGGCACGGCCCGGTGGGCACGGCCGCCTTGCAACATTGCCCGACAATGGAAGCCTTCATATTTGTGTCACAAGTCCCCGAGCGGGACGAGCCAGCAACAACCGCAGATCGGTCGAACCGCGCGGGAGCCCGCCCCGGGGCCCTCAGGCAGCGGCTCGGGGTGGTTCGGACAATGTGTAGCGCAGCACCGGCTGCCGGGCGGCACGGGTCTCGTCCAGCCGGGCGCGCGGGGCGAAGTGCGGTGCGCCGGCGAAGCGGTCCCGCTCGCCGCTGCGGGCAGCCTCTGCCAGTGCCCGCATGGCGCCGATGAACTGGTCCAGCCGGGCCTTGCCTTCGGTTTCGGTGGGCTCGACCAGCATTGCGCCATGGACGACCAGCGGGAAATACATGGTCATCGGGTGAAAGCCCTCGTCGATGAGGGCCTTGGCGAAGTCCAGGGTGGAAACCCCGGTGCCATCGAGGAAGCTGTCGTCAAACAGCGCTTCGTGCATGCACGGGCCCGAGGCAGCAAAGGGCGCGGAAATCACGTCTTCCAGCTGCCGCAGCACATAGTTGGCGTTGAGGACCGCGTCTTCCGCCACCTGGCGCAGCCCGTCGGCGCCATGGCTCATGATGTAGGCGAGCGCGCGCACGAACATGCCCATCTGGCCGTGGAAGGCCGCCATCCGCCCGAAGCTCCGGTCATGGCCTTCGGCTGCTGCCGTCTCTTCCTCGACGAGGTGGAAGCGGCCGTCCTTCTCGACGACGCAGGGAAGCGGTGCAAACGGCGCGAGCGCAGCCGAGAACACGACCGGACCCGAACCCGGCCCGCCGCCGCCATGGGGCGTGCTGAATGTCTTGTGGAGGTTGATGTGCATCGCATCGATGCCGAGATCGCCGGGCCGCACGCGCCCGACGATGGCGTTGAAGTTGGCGCCGTCGCAATAGACGAAGCCGCCAGCAGCATGGACGGCGTCGCCGATCCGCTTCAGGTCCGGCTCGAACAGGCCGCAGGTGTTGGGGTTGGTGATCATGACGGCCGCCACATCCGGCCCGAGCCGCGCTTCGAGCGCTGCGAAATCCACGCGCCCGCGCGGATCGGCCGGGATGCTTTCCACGCGATACCCGCAGAAGGCCGCGGTTGCCGGGTTGGTGCCGTGCGCCGATTCGGGCACCAGCACCACCTCGCGCGCGTCGCCGCGCGCTTCGAGGGCCGCCCGGATCGCCAGCATCCCGCAAAGCTCGCCATGGGCGCCAGCCTTGGGCGCCATCGCAACGGCAGGCATGTTGGTGAGCGCCTTCAGCCAGTCGGCCAGCGAATGGATGAGGGCAAGCGCCCCCTGCACCGTATCCTGCGGGGCAAGCGGATGAATGTCGGCAAAGCCCGGCAGCCGCGCCAGCTTCTCGTTGAGCCGCGGATTATGCTTCATCGTGCAGGAGCCAAGCGGGAAGAGGCCGAGATCGATCCCGTAATTCTGGCGCGACAGCCTTGTGTAGTGGCGCACCGCCTCCCCCTCGGCGAGGCCCGGAAGCCCGATGGGCGCCGTGCGCTCGAGGCCCGCAAGGCGGCTGCGGTGCTCAGGCACCGGCTCGAGATCGACACCCGAGACGTCCGCATGGCCGATCTCGAAGAGCAGCGGCTCCTCGAGCATCAGCGCCCGGTTGCCCGTGAAGGTGGCGGTTGTGCCCGCACGGGGCTCGGCTGCCGTCGGGCGGCCCTGCTGCATCATCGTCATGCGCCGCTGTACTCCGTTCCAAGGATTTCGGTGAGCGCGCAGGCCAGCGCGTCGATATCGGCTGCCGACACGCATTCGGTGGCCGCCACCAGCAGGACCTGCGCAAGCTCGGGATGGCCGGGCCACAGGCGCCCGGCGCTCACGCCGCCAAGCACGCCCATTTCCGCCATGTCGCGGACTGCCTGCCGCGCCGGGATCGGCAGCCGCAGCGCGAACTCGTTGAAGAAGCAGTCCGTCAGCAACTCCACGCCGGGGATGGCCGCCAGCCGGTCGGCCGTCTCGCAGGCGCGCGCATGGTTGAGTGCCGCCAGCTGCCGCAGCCCCTTCTCGCCAAGCAGGCTCATGTGGCTGGTGAAGGCAAGGCTCATGAGGCCGGAATTGGTGCAGATGTTGCTCGTCGCCTTCTCGCGGCGGATATGCTGCTCGCGCGTGGAAAGCGTCAGGACGAAGCCACGCCGGCCTTCGGCATCCACCGTCTCGCCGCACAGCCGGCCGGGCATCTGGCGCACGAAGCGGTCGCGCGTGGCAAAGAGGCCAAGGTGCGGCCCGCCGAACTGGAGGCCGACACCAAGCGACTGGCCTTCGCCCACCACGATGTCGGCGCCCATCTCGCCCGGCGCCTTCACGAGGCCGAGTGCGACCACTTCCGTCACCACCACGATGAGGAGCGCACCCTTCGCATGGGCGGCAGCTGCCAGTTCGGAGAGATCCGCCACATGCCCGAAGACATCGGGATACTGCACCACCACGGCCGAAGTGTCGTTGTCGATGCGGGCGGCAAGGTCGGCCAGATCGCCGGTGGCAGGGCGCCGGTCGAAGGACGGGTGCGCCACGTCCAGCACGTCGCCGGTGAACCGGCACAGGGTCTCGGCCGAGCGCACATAATGCGGGTGGACTCCGGCCGAGACGAGGGTCCTGCCGCGCCGCGTCAGCCGCCGGGCCATGAAGATGGCCTCGGTCATCGCGGTGGAGCCATCATACATGGAGGCATTGGCCACATCCATGCCGAACAGGCGTGCGACCTGCGTCTGGAATTCGAACAGATACTGGAGGGTCCCCTGCGCGATTTCCGGCTGGTAGGGCGTGTAGCTCGTCAGGAACTCGCCGCGCTGGATCAGATGATCGACGGAGGCTGGCACATGGTGGCGATAGGCCCCTGTCCCCAGGAAGAAGGGATGATCGCCGGCTGCCATGTTCCGCGCTGCCAGGCGCTTGAGCTCGCGCTCCACCAGCATCTCCGGCATGTGGTGGGGCAGGCCCTCGATCGGGCCGGCAAGCCGTGCCTCGGCCGGCACGTCCACGAACAGGTCGTCGATGGTCTCGGCGCCGATGGCTCGCAGCATGTCGGCGCGGTCGGCGGGGGTGAGCGGCAGATAGCGCATCAGGCGTCTCCGGGCTTTCGTGCCTGCCAGCGCAGGCGGACATAGTCGGCGGTCCAGCCGCCTGTCTCGTCGGTCAGGATGGGGGCGAGCACGCGTTCGATCTCGGCGATCACTGCGGGCTCGTCGGCCGGCGGCACGCCGGCGCTGGCAAGAAAGCCTGCGCGAAACGTCTGGAGCCAGCCGCGAATGCCGGTGGGAAGCGGGGTCGGGCGCGCGATCAGGCGCGCCTCCACCGCCACGAAGCCCAGCCGTTCATGCCGCGCGCGGAAGGCCTCCGGCGTCTGGTAGACCTGGTGGCCGAGCGCTTCGGCATCATGGCCATGCGCCAGCAGCACCGCCCGGCATGCGGCGCGAATGGCCGCGATGTTCAGGAACCCGCCGCACTCGCCGACATAGCGCCCGCCGGGCTTCAGCGCCCGGAAGACGCCGCGCGCCACCGCCTCCTGGTCGGGCATCCAGTGCAGCGCGGCGTTCGAGAAGACGGCATCGAAGGCCGCCTCGAACGGCAGGGCCTGCGCGTCGCCCTGTGTGACATCAAGACCCCGGCCCCGCGCTGCTTCCAGCATCGAAGGGTCCGGGTCCAGCCCGAGAACGCTGGCCCCGGCCTCTTCAATCTTCTCCGTCAGCACGCCGTCGCCGCAGCCAAGGTCGAGGATCCGCTCGCCGGGGCGTGGCGCAAGCAGGTCGAGCGCGGCTGCGCCCAACGCCGGCACGAAGGCCGCATGGGTGCGATAATCGGCCGCGCTCCAGGCCATCAGAGGCTGTCCACAAAGGCCCGATAGGCGGCCTCATCCATCAGGCCCTCGAGCTCGGACGGATCCGAAAGGGTCATCCGGAAGAACCAGCCCTCGCCCTCGGGGCCCGAGTTCACGAGGCCCGGGTCATCGGCAAGGGCCTGGTTCGCCTCGGTCACGGTGCCCGAGACGGGCGCATAGACATCGCTTGCCGCCTTCACCGATTCCACGACGGCCGCCTCGCCACCCTTCGTCACCACCCGGCCAGGCTCGGGAAGTTCAACAAAAACGATGTCTCCGAGCTGGCCTTGCGCATAGTCGGTGATCCCGACGGTTGCCGTCTCGCCGGACACGTCCAGCCACTCATGGTCCTTCGTGTAAAGCCGCATCTCCAGCCCTTTCAGCGCACATAATTCTTCTGGTGGAAGGGAAGCGGAACGACGGTTGCCGGCAGGCGCCTGCCGCGCACCTCGAGGGCAAGCGCCGTGCCGTCGCCGGCGTGGGCGGATTCGACATAGCCCATGGCAATCGCCGCTGCGACCGAAGGCCCCCAGCCGCCGGACGTGACTTCGCCCACGACCTGCTCGCCGGCCAGGATGGGCGCGCCCTCGCGCGCCGGCTGGCGGCCCTCGAGGCGCAGGCCGACCCGCTTGCGGGCAGGTCCATCGAGCAGGCTCTTCAGGATCCGGTCGGCGCCGGGAAAGCCGCCCTCGGCCTTGCGGCGCTTGGAAATGGCGAAGGCAAGCCCGGCCTCCACGGGTTCGATCGCCGGCGACAGATCGTGCCCGTAGAGCGGCAGCCCGGCCTCAAGACGCAGCGAATCGCGCGCACCAAGGCCCACGGGGCGCACCTCCGGCCGGGCGAGCAGCGCCTCGGCGAACGGCTCTGCGGACGCGGCCGGAAGCGCGATCTCGAACCCGTCTTCCCCGGTGTAGCCCGAGCGGCTGACCCAGAGCGGCACGTCGCCCCAGGCGAAGGCGGCTGCGGCCATGAAGCGCAGCGCCGACGTGCCCGGCAACAGCTGCTCGAGGACGGCTGCTGCCTCCGGCCCCTGGAGCGCGAGAAGCGCATGGTCGGCCAGATGCGAAAGCCTGAGCCCCGGAGAAAGCCGCGCTTGCATATGGGCAAGGTCGGACGCCCTGGTTGCCCCGTTCACCACGAGATGGAGATGGCTGCCGGCGTTCGTGACCATCAGATCATCGAGGATGCCGCCATCGTCTGCCAGCAGCAGCGAATAGCGCATGCGCCCGGGTTGCAGGCCGCGAAAATCGCCGGGCGCCAGCGTCTCGAGCCAGGCCGCAGCGCCCTCCCCTTCGAGGCGCAGCTGGCCCATGTGGGAGACATCGAAGAGGCCGGCATGGGCGCGGGTCCACAGATGCTCGGCAACGATCCCCTCATACTGGAGCGGCATGGCATGGCCGGCAAAGGGCACCATGCGCGCGCCAAGGCGGCGATGCAGCGAGTCGAGGGGAAGAAGCTGTTCCAACCGTGATCCCGCGCAGGCGCGACGACGTGAAAGACGCCACCGCAGCCCCCGCCTGTCCATGGGACCTGAGAGCTTCCCCCGAATGCCCCTGCCTGGGGCTGCCCGGGTTGCTCCTTCGGCGGCCCCGGTTGCCCGGGGCGCTTTCCAGACTGCCGTCGAAACGGCGGCCAAGCGGTCCTTGTTGCCTGAGAGATTCCGGGGGCGGTTGCTCCTTCGGCGGCAGCGGGTTGCCCCGCTGCTCTCTCCCGCTTGGCCGCTCGCGAGTCCTACCCGCGACCGGCTTCCTCGCCCTGCCGCAGCGCAGCAGGCCGGTCAACCCGGTTTCCGATCTACAGACGAACGATGGCCTTGCCGCACAGCGTGCCCGCCGCCATGGCCCGGAAGGCGTCCGGGGCCTGGCCGAAGGGCACGCACATCCCCACATGCGGCACCAGCCGGCCGGCCGCGGCCAGCCGATCGATGGCAGCGATGTGCGCGCGGCCGGCGGCCGGATCGCGGCGGCCGGCCTCGCCGGCGCGCACGCCCACGACTTCCACGCCCTTGAGCAGCAGCCGGTTCAGCGGCAGCCGCACCGGCGGGCCGCCGACAAACCCGATGACGAGATAGCGCCCGCCCCAGCGCAGGGCGGAAAGCGCAGGCATCACCAGCGCTCCGCCCACCGGATCGAAGACCAGGTCGAAGCGGTCCTTGAGCGCCGCCAGATCCGGCGCCGCGCGGTCGATGACGCGAAGCTCGTGCGCCCCGGCGGCCCTGGCTGCCTCCAGCTTTTCCGGCGCCGAGGCAATGGCCGTCACCTCGGCCCCGAGTGCAACCCCGAGCGCCACGGCGGCCAGCCCCATGCCGCCGCCTGCGCCCAGCACGGCCAGGCGTTCGCCTGCCGCCAGCCGACCGCGCTCCACGAGCGCCACCCAGGCCGTGAGCGCGCCGGTCGTGAAGCCGGCGGCCTCCGCGTCCGACAGGGTCTCGGGCGCCGGGCGCAGCTGCGCCAGCGGCACGGTCACCTGCTCGGCAAGGAGGCCGGTGCGGCCGCCCACCAGCACCCGCGCGCCAAGAAGGTCGGCCGCCAGCCCCTCACCCAGTGCGACGATCCGCCCAACCCCTTCCATGCCCGGCGTGAAGGGCAGCGCCGGGCGATACTGATAGCCGCCTGAGAGCATCAGCAGATCGGGATAGTTGAGGCCGACCGCCAGCATCTCAACCGTCGCCTCGGACGGGCCGGGTGCCGGGGCCGGCGGCAGGTCTGCAAGCGCAAGGGCGTCGATCCCGCCAAGCTCCGCGACGATCCAGGCGCGCATGCATCCTCCCCGAAAGCGTCGGGTTGCGGGCCTGACACCGACTTGTCAATGACACCGGCAAGTCCCGGGAGGAGATGCGGCATGTGGACATTCGGCGAAGTGCTGAGCGCGCTTGGAGGACGGCTGGGAGACGCGCCGGCGCTCATCCATGGCGACACGGTGATCGACTGGGCGACCTACGACCGGATGACCAACGCGCTTGCCCATGCCTTCCTGGCAGCCGGCGCTGGCCCCGACAGCAAGGTTGCCCACCTGATGCGGAACTCGCCTGCCTATCTTCTCACGACAGGGGCCGCGTTCAAGGCACGCATGGTGCATGTGAACGTGAACTATCGCTATTCGGCGCCCGAGCTTCACTACATCCTCGACAATTCGGACGCGCATGTCGTGGTGTTCGATGCCGAATATGCCGACGCCATGGACAGCATCCGCCACGAACTGGGGCAGGTGAAGCTGTGGCTGCAGGTGGGGGGAACACCGCCGGCGTGGGCCGGAAGCTTCGAGCAGGCGCTCGAGGGTCCGTCCGATCCGATTCGGGCGGACCATCAATATTCCGATCTTTTCTTCATCTACACGGGCGGCACCACCGGCATGCCCAAGGGCGTCATGTGGGAGCAGGGGTCCATCTTCACGCTGCTCGGCGGCGGGGCGCCGGCACTGTTCACCGAGCCGCCCAAGACCCTTGCCGAGCATGTCGCTGCCGTCGAAGCCAACCCGGCGCGGCGCAAGGCGCTCATCCTGCCGCCGCTCATGCATGGCACCGGCCTGCTGATGGGCATCTATGCGCTCGCGCTGGGGGGCACCGCCATCACCTGCCCCACCCGGAGCTTCGAGGCGGAAGCCGCGCTGAAGCTGTGTGCGCGGCACGACCCGGATCTTGCCGTCATCGTCGGGGATGCCTTCGCGCGACCGCTGCTGCGCGCGCTGGACGCCGGCCTCGGCTCGCTGGGCAATCTCAGGATCATGATCTCCTCGGGCACCATGTGGTCGCCGGAAGTGAAGGCGGGGCTGCTCCGGCACTGCCCGACCATGATGTGCGTGGACAGCTACGGCTCGTCCGAGGGCCTCGGCTATGGCACCTCCATCTCGACGGCAGCCGCCCCGGACGCGCCCACCCGCTTCCAGCACGATCCCAACACCATCGTGCTCGACGAGGACATGCAGCCGATCGCGCCCGGCTCGGGGAAGACGGGCCGCATCGCGCGCACCGGCCTCATTCCGGTGGGCTACTGGAAGGATCCGGAGAAAAGCGCGAAGACCTTCGTGACCGTCAACGGCCAGCGCTACACTATTCCGGGCGATTTCGCGACGCTCGCCGAAGACGGCTCCATCATCCTGCTCGGCCGCGGCTCGCAATGCATCAACACGGGCGGCGAGAAGGTGTTTCCCGAGGAAGTCGAGGAAGCGCTCAAGACCCACCCGGCGGTCGAGGATGCGCTGGTGTTCGGCGTGCCGGACGAGAAATGGGGGCAGGCGGTGACCGCCGTCGTCGAGACCAGCGCGCCGGCTGCCGAACCTGATCTCATCGCGCATGTGAAGGCCCATCATGCGCATTACAAGGCGCCCAAGCGGGTGGTGATCGTGGGCAAGGTGCCGCGCGCGCCCAACGGCAAGCCGGATTACGACAGCGCCAGGGCGCTCGCGGAAGGCGCCGGGATCCGCACGGCCGCCTGAGCCGGACCCGGGCTCAGGCGCCGACGCGCGGCAGCGTGAAGCCGAAGGTGCTGCCCGCGCCCGGCCTGGAGGTTGCGAAGACCTCGCCGCCGTGGCGCTCGACGACCCGCTTCACGAAGGCAAGGCCCAGACCTGCGCCCGGCTCGCCCGGAACACCATCGGGCGGCGCCAGCCTCCGGAAGGGCTCGAAGACGCTCGGAAGATCCTCCGGCGAGATGCCGCGGCCCTCGTCCCGGATCGCCAGCTGCACCTGGCCGTCCGC
>JBDNCK010000364.1:0-2535 GCA_046719675.1 Sphingomonadaceae bacterium
CCGATCTCTCGTGGTCCGCAGGGCGAGCGAGGCGAGCCGGCCCCTGAGGCCGGTCAGCTCATGATAGTGGGTGGCAAACAGCGTGCGGGCGCCGCGGTCGTGGATGGCCTCGAGGATGGCCCAGGCCAGCGCAAGGCCATCCCAGGTGGCGGTGCCGCGCCCGACTTCGTCGAGCAGCACGAGCGAGCGGCCGGTGGCGTTCTTCAGGATGGCAGCCGTCTCCACCATCTCGACCATGCAGGGGGCCCGGCCCTCGGCAAGGCTGTCGGACGCCCCCACCCGGCTGAACAGCCGGTCGACGATCCCGATCCGCGCTGCGGCTGCCGGTACGAAGCTTCCGGCCTGGGCAAGGATGGCAATCAGCGCATTCTGGCGCAGGAAGGTGGATTTGCCGCCCATGTTGGGCCCGGTCACCAGCCAGACCCGCTCCGGATCCTCGAGCCGGCAGTCATTGGGGACGAAATGCTCGCCCCGTGCCAGAAGCGCGGCCTCGACGACGGGGTGGCGGCCGTCGCGGATGCTGAAGTCGGCCCCCTCGGTGATCTCGGGGCGCACCCAGTTGCGGCTGCCGGCCAGCGTTGCAAGCGCGGCCGACCGGTCGGCCTCGGCAAGCGCGCGGGCGACCTGCGTGATGGCGTCGGCTGCCGAGAGGCTTGCAGCCGTCAGCGCCTCCAGATGCGCGGCTTCGGCTGCCAGCGCGCGTTCGCCAGCATCGGCGATGCGGGTGGCGCAATCGCGCAGCGCCTCGGTGTCGAAGCGCATCGCGGTTCCCAGCGTCTGGCGGTGCCGGAAGCCGGGATCGTCGAGGAGCGGGCCGGCGTGGCGCGTGGCCACTTCCACATGATAGCCGAGGATGCCGTTGTGGCGGATCCGCAAGGGGACGCCGGTGCGGGTGCGCAGCTCGGCTTCCAGGGCGGCGATGGCCGCCCGGCTGTCGGCGGCAAGCGCGCGCAGCGCATCCAGTTCCGGGTCCAGCCCCTCGCGGATGGCCCCGCCCGCGGCTGCGTCGGCCGGGGGGCGCTCGACCAGCGCCGCAAACAGGCGCGAAAGCAGATCGGCTGGCGGCACCAGCGCCGCCGCCAGGGCGGCAAGCGGGCCGGCGTCGGCAAGCGCCCGCGCCAGGTCCCCGGCGGCGGCAAGCCCGTCGCGCAGTGCGGCAAGATCGGTGGGCCGGCCGCGCCCGGCGGCAAGGCGGGCAAGCGCGCGCGCGATGTCGGGTGCCTTGCGCAGGATGGCGCGCGTGCCCTCGCGCCGCGGCGTGTCGCCAAGAAAGGCCTCGACCAGGTCCAGCCGCCGGTTGATGTCCCGGCCGTCGGTCAGCGGGGACGCAAGCTCGTCGGCGAGCAGGCGCGCGCCTTCGGCCGTCACGCAGCAGTCGATGGTGGCAAGGAGGCTGCCCTCCCGGCTGCCTTGCGGCCCCTTCAGGAGATCGAGGCTTGCGCGGGTGGCGGCGTCGATTGCCATGGCGGCCTCGGGCGCGAAGCGGGCGGGCGCCAGAAGTCGCACCGGGGCGCCGCGCGCCGTGCGCCCGACATGCGCCAGAAGCGCGGCGATGGCAGCAAGGGCCGGCCGCCCGAACGCGGCCTCGAAATCCCCCCCGTCGCCAAAGCGTGCAGCGAGCGCCTGTCCGCCGGCAAGCGAATCGAAATCGGTGGCTGCCAGCGCCGTCCCCGCAAGGCCGGCGCCTGCGGGCACAAGGGTTTCGGCAGGGGCCAGGCGTGCCAGCTCGTCGGCAAGCGCCGCGGCCGGCACCTCGCCGGCCACGAACAGGCCTGTTGCAACATCTGCCCAGGCGAGTCCGGCCCGCTCCCCTGCCGGAAAGGCGGAGGCAAGCAGGCTTCTTGCCCGCGATTCGAGCAGCCGCTCCTCGGTCAGCGTGCCCGGGGTCAGCACCCGCACGATCGCGCGCTCGACAATCGCCTTCGACCCGCGCTTCCTGGCAGCTGCCGGCTCTTCCATCTGCTCGGCAATCGCAACCGACCGGCCGGCCTTCACCAGCCGCGCGAGATAGGCCTCCTGCGCATGGACGGGCACGCCGCACATCGGGACCGGCTTTCCCGCATGTTCGCCGCGGTGGGTGAGCGCAATGTCGAGGATGCCGGCCACGGCTGCGGCATCGTCGAAGAAGCTCTCGTAGAAATCGCCCATCCTCACCAGCAGCAGCGCATCGCCGGCTTCTGCCTTGAGCTTCAGGATCTGCTCCATCATGGGGGTTGCCGGTCGTGCGATTGCCGTGGCCATGGCCCGTCCCTAGAAGGAAGCATTCGCAATCCCAAGAAGGCGCACAATGGCCGATCCCGAACGCCCGCAATTCTCCGACCGCGAAGCCCTGCTGTTCCACTCGGCGATCCGGCCCGGCAAGCTGGAGATCGTTGCCACCAAGCCGATGGCAACCCAGCGGGATCTCTCCCTTGCCTATTCCCCCGGTGTGGCCGTGCCGGTGCTTGCCATCGCCGAGAAGCCCGAGACGGCCTATGATTACACCGCCAAGGGCAATCTCGTGGCGGTCATCTCCAACGGCACGGCCATCAGATC
>JBDNCK010000365.1:0-2533 GCA_046719675.1 Sphingomonadaceae bacterium
GCGCTTCAGGCGCCGCGCGCGCGCCTCCTTGATGGCCGGCGTTTCCCGCAGACGTTCCAGCAGCATTTCGGCCCTCACCATCACGTCGCGGCTGTCTGCCATTGGCGTTCAGCCCTTCAGCGGCTCGAACGGCTCTTCGGCGCCCTGCGCTGCCCCTTCCGCGCGCGCAATGTAACCGCGGGACTTCTCTACCTCGTCGGTCAGCGCGTCCACCGTCTGCTTCATGGAGGTGAGCGCCTGCGACTTGAACTGGTCGATCGAGTCCATCGTCGCATAGATATTGGCGAAGGCTTGCTTCAGAGTCTCGAGCGGAATGGTGGCGCTTGCCGCCTGCTTGTGGATCTCGCCCGTCTGGGTGCGCAGCATGGTGCCGGTCGACTCGATCACATTGGCCGTCGTCGTGTTGAGCGCGGTGATCTGGTCGAGCACCAGCTTCTGGTTGGTGAGCGCCTGTGCCACGGTCACGGCCGTGCGCAGCGCTGCAACCGTCGTGGTCGATGCGCGATCGACGCCCTTCACCAGCTCCTGGTTGTTCTTCTTGACAAGGTCGAGCGCGAGATAGCCCTGCACCGAAACGGCCATCTGGGTGAGCAGGTCCGTGGTGCGCTGCCGCGTGTAGAAGAGGGCGGATTCGCGGATGGCGCGCGCCTTGGCCGGATCGGTTGCCTCCAGCTCCATCGCCTTTGCCTCGAGCCTTGCATCGAGCGTCTTCGAGACATGGATCATCTGCTCGAGCTTGCCCATGGATTCCCAGAGCTTGCGCCGTTCCACGTCGATTGCGGCATTGTCGCGCAAGAGCTCGTCCTTGCCGCTCGCCAGGCGGTCGAGGATGGTTGCGATATGGCTCTGGGCGGACTTGTAGCTGTCGAAATATTCGCGTGCCTTCGATCCGAACGGAATGAGGCCGAACAGCTTGCGCGGTTGCAGAAGATTGCCGCGCCTGCCGGGATCCAGATCCTCGATGGTGCGGCGCAGCTCGGAGAGGTCGGCGCCGACCGAGGTCTCCTTGTCCATCGCGCGCACCGGCCGGTCGAGGAAGCGGTTGGACTGGCCGGCGGCCTCGGCAATCTGGGTGCGGCCGAGGGCTGCCAGCGCGTCGACGCGCTTGCCGAATTCCGGGCTGTTCGCATCCTGGGCGACGAGATCGGCGATGAACTGGTCGACCTTTTCCTCGAGCTTCGATTTCTCGGCTTCCGAAAGCGGCACGAGGCCCACCGCCTGCTCGGGCGCCACCGCCATCACCGGCGCAGGCGCTTCCAGTTCCAGCTTCGTCTCGGTCGCCATCGCATGCTCCCTGTGGTTCGCCCGCTCTCGCGGCCTTCATGTGGCGCGAATCGAGGCGAACGCAAGGGTTCAGGGCGCGCCCACCGTCCGCTCCAGGAAGGCAAGGATGCCTGTCCACATGTGGATCGCCAGCACTGGCTCCCGGATGCCGTGGGTCTGCCCCGGATAGACCATCGTGTCGAAGGGCCTGCCGGCGCGCTGCAGGGCTGCCATCATCTTGGCGCTGTGGTCGAAGACGACATTGTCGTCGGCAAGGCCATGGATCAGCAGCAGCGGACGCGCAAGCGCTGCGGCATCCGGCACCACGTCGCTTGACTGGTAGGGTGTGTCGTCGTGCGCGGGATTGCCGAGATAGCGCTCGGTATAATGGGTGTCGTAGAGCCGCCAGTCGGTGACCGGCGCACCCGAGACGCCAGCGGCAAAGGCCTCGGGCGCCTTCGTCATCAGCCGCTGCACCATGTAGCCGCCATAGGACCAGCCATAGACGGCAACCCGGTCGGGATCGACGAAGGGCTGGCTCTTCACGAAGGCAAGGCCGCGCAGCTGGTCTTCGACCTCCACACCGCCGAGCGCGCGATAAAGCGGCGCCTCGAAGGCGACCCCGCGATTGCTGCTGCCGCGGTTGTCGAGCGCGAAGACGACCCACCCGCGGCGCACCAGATGCTGGTGGAGCAGGCTGCCCCAGGCGCGCCGCACCCGCTGGACCCCGGGCCCGCCATAGACCTCGAAGAACACCGGCCGCCGCTCGCCCGGCTTCAGGTCTGCCGGCACCAGCATCATCCAGTGCATCTCCTGCCCGTCGGCGGCTGCCAGCGTGCCGAACCGGGGTGAGACATGGGTCGCAGCAAACGGCCCGTAGGGCGTGTCGGCAAGGAGGTTTTCCTGCACCCAGCGGATGCGCTGGCCGTTGCGATCGACGAGCGCCACCTGCGGCGGCTGGTCAGGGGTCGAGCGGGTGACGAGTGCAACCGTCCCGCCCTTGTCCATGACTGCGTCTGCCCAGCCGCCCGGCTCGCTCAGCCGCTCCGGCGTGCCCCTCCCGTCGAGCCGGGCACGATAGAGCGCCCTTTCCAGCGGCGTGTCGGCAAAGCCGGTGAAGAACAGCAAGCCGGCAGCCTCGTCGACCGCCACGATCGCGTCGAGGTGGAAGCGACCGCGGGTGACAGGCCGCAGCCCGGCCCCATCCCACAGCCAGGCCTGCTGGAAGCCGCTGCGCTCGGAGGTCCAGAGAAAGCGGCGGCCGTCTACA
>JBDNCK010000366.1:0-2531 GCA_046719675.1 Sphingomonadaceae bacterium
ACGGTTCCAGGGGCAGACCGCAAGGCAATCGTCGCAGCCATAGATGCGGTTGCCAAGCAGCGGCCGCAGCGCCTCGGGGATGGCGCCGCGGTGCTCGATCGTGAGATAGGAAATGCACAGCCGCGCATCGACGACATGCGGGGCGACGATCGCCCCTGTCGGGCAGGCGGCGATGCAGGCCGTGCAGGTTCCGCAGGCCCCCACGGACCCGGGTTCGCCCTGCGGCGCCAGCGCAAGCGTGGTGAGGATCGCGCCCAGGAACAGCCAGTTGCCGTGCCGGCGCGAGATGAGGTTGGAATGCTTGCCCTGCCAGCCGATGCCCGCGGCCTCCGCCAGCGGCTTTTCCATGAGCGGCGCGGTATCGACGAAGACCTTCACATCGCCCTGCCCGGCCTCTGCCAGCAGCCAGCGCGCCAGCGCCTTGAGGCGCGGCTTCATCACGTCATGATAGTCGCGGCCCAGCGCATAGACGGAAATCGTGCCCACCTCGGGCCGGGCGGCGTTGCGGAACGGATCGACGGCCGGCGTGTAGGGAAAGGCGAGCAGGATCGCCGTTGCCACCTCCGGCCACAGCGCCTGCGGGTCGGCGCGGCGGTCGGCGGTCGCCTCCATCCACAGCATGTCGCCATGCATGCCCTGCGCCAGCCATTCGCGCAGGCGTGCGACACCAGCAGGCGTGGCGCGGGCCGGCGTGATCCCGAGCGCCACGAACCCGAGCGCGCGGGCCTGCCTGCGCAGACGCGTTTCCAGCGGCTCAGAAGTCCGGGTCGTCATAATGGGCAGGCGGGCGGATTCCTTCCATCCGCTCGCCCAGGATCACGCGAAAGCTCGGCCGGGACTTGAGCGCCTGATACCATTGCTTCACCTGCGCATGGCCTGCCCAGTCCACGCCTGCCAGATAGTCCGCCACCGAAATCTGCGCGGCGGCCTGGATGTCCGCCAGGCCGAAGGTGGGGCCCGCCAGCCAGCGGTTTTCCATCAGGAGGGATTCGGCATATTGCAGATGCGCCTCGCACGCACGGGCGGCCTCGCGGATGGCGCGACCATCGGGCATGTCGCGCACCACCACCCGCTTCCACATCCGCTCGCGCATCAGCGGCGCCGTCACTTCGGCATAGAATTTCTCGCGGAACCAGGCAGACAGGCGCCTTGCTTCGGCCCGCTCGGCCGCACCCGCGCCCAGAAGCGGCGCCCGCTCCACCGTTTCGTCGAAATATTCGAGAATGGCGCTGCTGTCGGCGAGCACCAGCTGCCCGTTCTCGAGCACCGGCGTCTGCGAGGCGGGGTTGAGCCTCGTCAGCGCCTCCCCGCGCTCCCAGGGAAAGCTGTCCACCAGTTCGAAGACAACCGCCTTCTCGGCCATGGCGAAACGGACCGCGCGGGAAAAGGGACACAGGGGAAACTGGTAGAGGCGCCACATCTTGGTTCCCCCTCCATAGCGTGGCTGGGACAAACTGGAAGCTTGGCGACAAAACCGGGCGCTGCTAGCGCCGATGGGAAACAGCCAAGGGAGCGGCAAACATGGATCTTGCCTTCAGCCAGGAGGAACTGGCCTTTCGCGACGAGGTGCGCACCTTCATCGCCGAAAACTATCCGGCGGCCCTGCGCGGCAAGCAGGATGAAGGGGAGGAACTGGGCAAGGAGGACATGCTCTCCTGGCACCGCATCCTTGCGCGCAAGGGCTGGGTGGCACCGGCCTGGCCCAAGGAATATGGCGGCCCGGGGTGGAACGCGACGCAGCGCTACATCTTCTCCGAGGAACTGGCCCGCGCCGACACCATTCCCATCCTGCCCTTCGGGATCAATATGGTGGGCCCCGTCATCTACACCTTCGGAACGCCGGCGCAGAAGGAGCGCTTCCTGCCCCGCATCCTCTCGGGCGAGGACTGGTGGTGCCAGGGCTATTCCGAGCCGGGCGCCGGCTCGGATCTTGCCTCGCTGCGCACGCGCGCCGAGCGCGACGGCGACTTCTACATCGTGAATGGCCAGAAGACCTGGACCACGCTCGCCCAGCACGCGGACTGGGGCTTCTTCCTCGTGCGCACCGACCCGGCCGCCAAGCCGCAGGAGGGGATCTCTTTCCTGCTCATCGACATGAAGACGCCCGGCATCACGATCAGGCCCATCATCACGCTGGGCGGCGAGCATGAAGTGAACGAGGTCTGGCTGGAGAATGTGCGCGTGCCCGTCGAAAACCGGGTGTTCGAGGAGAACAAGGGCTGGACCTGCGCCAAGTTCCTGCTGGCGCATGAGCGGACCGGAATTGCCGGCGTTGCGCGCTCCAAGCGCGGGATCGAGCGGCTGAAGGGAATTGCTGCCGCAGAAGTCGACGGCGATGGCCAGCCGCTGATTGCCAACCCCTTCTTCCGGCGCAAGGTCGCCGATCTCGAGTGCGACCTGACGGCGCTCGAATTCACCGAGCTGCGCACGCTGGCAGGCGAAGCCTCGGGCCGCGGGCCGGGACCGGAGTCCTCGCTGCTCAAGGTCAAGGGCACGGAAATCCAGCAACGGATCACCGAACTGGTGCTGGA
>JBDNCK010000367.1:0-2525 GCA_046719675.1 Sphingomonadaceae bacterium
AACCAAGGACCGCGTGCTGGAGCATCAGTAGGCGAAGGCGCACGGCGCCAGCGAATGCAATGGGCCAGGACTTCAACGCTCGCGAATTGCCCACTCTCCACGCCCAACGTTCGCAAAGAGATCGACTCCGCGAAAGTTGGCGGAGTCCGAAGAATAGTCCTCTATGGTACGCCTTATGGTCGCTTCCAGTGATTTCGGGACCGTACGACCGGCTGCGAGCCTTCGGGCAGCAACATGTTTGTAGATCATGTGTAGCGAAGCTTGACCCCCCAGCTCGTAGAGAACCTGATGAACGTCATCAACCCACCTAATCTTTCCCATTGCAATTTTACCTCCTGGTCTCTCAAGCAAAGCTCTTGGTTCAGAGCGCTCTCCCTCTTTCTTCTGGTCGTGGAGCCGCTCCACATGAGCAGCAGGCCGCACTTGAGACCTAACGGTTGCATCCTCCCTCTGCGTTTGGCGGCGGCTCTCTGACACGACAGGATATTCGCACAATATTCTCCTCAGAATATCGTTCTCTGATTGCTCGCCAAGCCGTCGAAGCGCCCAAATTGCTGCAAAGACATCGATGCTAACCTGAATCTCGCGCATTGGAGGCTCCTTGGTGGACCTACTCAGATGCTAGAATATGAGGCGGAAGGACACAAGAGGTAAAAACACTCCATTTACCTCTGATGTCTCAGGCCCGGCCGACGGCTGGCGAGGGAACGCACCCCTCCCGAAAGCGGGTGGATGGCCTTCGGGCGCCAGCCTTCTATGTCGGCGAGCGGAGGAGGAGCCGATGACGGGACCGCTTGCCGGCGTGAAGGTGCTGGACTTGAGCCAGATCGTCTCCGGGCCGATGGCCGGGGCCTGGCTTGCCGACCAGGGCGCAGACGTGCTCAAGCTGGAAAGCCGGGAGGGCGATCCCGTAACCGGCTTCGGCGCCAGGCGCGGCGGTCTTTCCGCCATCTACATCGCCGTCAACCGCGGCAAGCGCGGCGAAGTGCTGGATCTGAAGGACCCGGCCGCGCACCCTCGCTTTGAAGAGCTGCTGCGCTGGGCCGATGTCCTCATCGAGAATTTCCGGCCCGGCACGATGGAGCGGCTGGGCTTTCCCTATGCGCGGGCGGCAGACATCAATCCGCGCCTCGTCTGGTGCGCGATCACCGGCTTCGGCGCCGACGGGCCCTATGCGAACCTGCGCGCCTATGATCCCGTCGTGCAGGCGGCCTCCGGGGTGTGCGCGCTGCAGGCCGAGCCGGACGGCACGCCGCGCCTTGTCGGCACGCTCATCTTCGACAAGGTGACGGCCATCACGGCCGCGCAGGCGATCACCGCCGCGCTCTTCGCCCGCGAGCGGACAGGCGCGGGGCAGAAGGTCGAGGTTGCCATGCTGGATGCCGCCATTGCCTTCAACTGGGTGGAAGGCATGTACAACCAGGCCTTTGTGGAAGGGGCAGAGGCGCCGATGCCGGACTATGCGAGCTTCGGCCGGCTGTGGCGGGCGAAGGATGGCTGGGTTTCCTGCTCGGCCCTGCAGGATGTCGAGTTCCGCGCCCTGCGCGAGGCCCTGGGCCATCCCGAAAGCCTTGCCGACCCGGCGTTCGACACCGGCGGCGGCCGCTTTGCCAACCTGCCGCGCATGATGGCGGCCATGGCAGCCGAAGTGGGGAAGCGCACCACGGCGGAGCTGATGGAAGGTTTCATCCGCGCCGGCGCCGTGGGCTGTGTCGTGAACGACCGGGCCTCCGTCATCGCCGACCCACAGGTCGTCCACAACGGCTGCCTGGTGGAAGTCGCGCAGGGCGACAGCGGCGCCGTGCGGGTGGCCCGTCATCCCATCCGCTTCTCGCGCACGCCGGCGATCGCCAGACCGGCCCCTGCGCCGCGGCTCCGCCCTCTGCCGGGCGCGTAACACCAGTCACCATCCGGGGTGATTGCGCTCCGGGCGCTGCCGCACCATATCGCCTTCCATGCAAGTCACTCTCCCCGTCCTGCCGCTTCGGGACATCGTCGTCTTTCCGCAGATGATCGTGCCGCTCTTCGTCGGCCGCGAGAAGTCGGTGAAGGCGCTCGAGCTCGCGATGCAGGGGGACAAGACCATCTTCCTCCTGTCCCAGAAGAATCCGTCCGACGAGGATCCCGGGCAGCAGGATCTCTACGACATGGGAACGGTTGCAACCGTCCTGCAGCTGCTGAAACTGCCCGACGGGACCGTCAAGGTGCTGGTGGAAGGCCAGCGGCGCGGCGCTGTCGTGGCGCTTGAGGCCCACCCGGACCACTGGACGGCAACGGTGGGCGAAGTCGTGGATGTGGCAGCCGATGATGACGAGGGTCTCGTGCTGCTGCGCTCGGTGCTCAAGCAGTTCGACACCTATGCCAAGCAGGCGCGCAAGGCCTCGCCCGAGCTTGCCAACCAGCTGGCCAGCATGGAGGATGGCGGGCGGCTGGCCGATACCATCGCAGCCAATCTCAACTTGAAGATTGCCGACCGCCAGGCCCTTCTCTCGGAGACGCGGGTGGCCAGGCGGCTGGAAATGGTG
>JBDNCK010000368.1:0-2520 GCA_046719675.1 Sphingomonadaceae bacterium
GCCTTATGTCCTGCACGAAGCCCAGCGAATCGCGGTGCCGCAGCGCGCCTTCAAACAGGTAGGTGACGGTCGCCAGGCCGATGTGCGGATGCGGCCGCACATCGATTCCCTCGCCGGGCGCAAAGTCGGCGGGCCCGAGGTGATCGAAGAAGATGAACGGCCCGACCATCTGCCGCGCCGGATGCGGCAGCAGCCGCATCACCGAAAAGCCGCCAAGATCCTTCGGCTTTCCCTCGATCCTCAGCATCGCGGCACCTCCGGCGGATCTGCTAGCAGCAGGCAGCCGCCGGGGCCAGCTTCAGGCCGCTTCCACCCGGACGGGGATCGCCGACTGGCGCGACTGGCCAGTGATGGGGTCGAAATCGACCGTTTCGTCGACAAGCCTTGCCGTGGTCGCCCCGACCTGCGCCACATTGGCGCCTGCCTCGCCCACGTCGCCAAAGGCATGGCTCATGCTGACGACCCCGCGCCGGACACTGGAGTCGGACTGCGCGATGGCGCGAAGCGACCCGCGCTTGCCGGTGATGGTCACCAGCGCGCCATCCGCAAGGCCGAGCGCTGCCATGTCGTCCGGGTGCAGGAAGGCCGGGTTGGTGCGCCCCTTGGTGGCAAGGGCTTCATACTGGTGGCCGCTTGAGTTGTAGACATGGGGCGAGCGGCGCGAGGTCAGCCGGAAGGGAAGGTCCGGATCGTCGCGGTCGAGGACGGCGTGGAGCTCGGCGGCCACGGTATCGGGCACCAGATCGAAGCGGTGGGGATTGTCCGGATCGCCCGGCGCCACCGTCTGCTGGAGCTGCTGGTAGATGATCGGACGCCCGTCGGGCGTGTCCGCGCGCACCTGCGAGGGCGGTACCCGGCAGCCGTGGCTCATCATGTCGAGGAAGCGGGTCTTGGAGACGGGCTCGTCCACCGGCACCGGTCCGGCCGGCGTCACCATCGGCACCTCCATGCGGCGACAGATCTCGCGGAAGAAGTCCCACTCGTCGATGACCTCGCCCGGCCTTGGAACGAGGGCGCGGGCATAGCGGGCATAGGCTTCCTCGAACCACCATTCCGAAAGATTGGTGATGTCGTCGCGCTCGAAGCACATGGCACCCGGCACAATCCAGTGCGAGCGCCGGCCCGTCTGCGAGATCCGGATGTCGATGCTGACAAGCAGCTCGAGGCTGTCCAGCGCGCGCGCCATCTTGTCCGGGTTGGGGAAGGCCACCATCGGGTTCCCGCCGACGTTGATGAGCGCCTTCACCTGCCCGTCCCCGGGGGTTAGGATCTCGTCGGCCAGCACATTGCAGGGCATCTCGAAGCCGAGCTGCGTGAGCCCGCGCAGGCGCGACGCGGGAAAGCCCTCGCCCCAGGGGCGTACCGGGGCGGCCACTTCCGCGCGGCGAGGCGGCTGGTTGGGGGTGAACACGCGCGGAATCGGCGAGACTTCGCCTTCCCGGTTCACGCGGCCGCCGATGATGTTGAGCGCTGCCACCAGCCAGGCGACGAGGGTGCCTTCGCCGGCCATTTCCGGGCCGGTGCCCGTGGTGGCGCAGCCGCGCGTGCCGGCGCCGAATATGCGCGCTGCCCGGACGATTGCCTCTGCCGGAACCCCGGCGCGCGCCGACGCCACGTCCGGCGTGAAGGGGGCAACGGCTGCGCGGAAGGCCGAGAGATCGGCGACATGCTGCTGGCAGAAGGCCTGGTCGTAGAGGCCTTCTGCCAGCATCACATGCGCGATTGCAGCAAGCAGGCTCGCGTCTTCGCCCGGCTTCGGCTGCAGGTGCAGGGTCGCCAGCCGCGCGACTTCGGTTTCGCGTGGATCGATGACGACGAGTTTCAATCCTGCGTCCAGCGCATCGCGAAGGCGCCGCGAGGGCGAGAAGGGCGGGACACCGCCGGGCGGCGCATAATGGGAGACGAGCGGGTTGTTGCCGACGAAGAGCGCCGTGTCGGCCCCGGTGAACCCATGATGGCCGCCTGCCCAGCTTCCCATGCGCTGGGTCGTGTAGACCTTGGCGGGCTGGTCGAGGGTCACGGATGTGTAGAAGTTGCGCGTGCCGATGCCGTGGACGAACCCCAGCGCCGCGCCCAGCCCCGCGGAATTCTGGAAGGCGTAGGTGCCGCAATAGACGGCGATCGCGTGGGGGCCGTCGCGCTCGAGGATCGTCTTCAGCCCGGCGGCAATGTCATCGAGTGCGTCGTCCAGACGGGCCTCGCCGAAGCCGTCCCCGTTCCGCCGCAGCGGGGCGAGCAGGCGCGTGGGATGGTTGTGGGCGACGGCCAGCTGCCTGCCCTTCTGGCAGGTGTAGCCGCCATAGACCGGGTCGTCCGGGTCCCCGCGAACGGCGACCACCCGGTCGCCCGCCACATCGACGAGCATGGCGCAGTTGGCATGGCAGAAGCGACAGAAGCTGCGGTGCGTGGTGACGGCTGTGGCCATGACTCTCTCCCTTGCGCTGCATGGTGCCTGCTTGGGCGCGTCAGCGCGACTGGCCCTTTCGCGGGCTCGCGCCTATCTGTCAGGAACGATGGCCA
>JBDNCK010000369.1:0-2515 GCA_046719675.1 Sphingomonadaceae bacterium
GACGTTCCAGCCTGGCGAGACGGTGGCGAGGGTGTCGCGTCGGCACGGCATCTGCACGAGCCTGCTGCATCGCTGGCGGCGTGCGGCACGGGGCGAGGTGCCGAGCCGGCGGGCGGCGAGACCGCAACTGCTGCCGGTGCGCGTTGTGGCGTCTGAGGCGGCGGCGCCGCACCCCAAGCCAGCGGTCGTCCCCGGCGTGGCGCCTGCCCCGATCGAGGTGGTGCTGCGCAACGGGCGGGTGCTGCGGGTGGCGGTGACGGCGGAGGCTGCTGTGGTCGCGGGTTTCGCGGCGGCGCTGGAGGCATGATCGGGCCGTCGCCGGGCGTGCGGGTCTGGGTGGCTGCCGGTGCGACCGACCTGCGCCAGGGCTTCGACGGCTTGGCGCGGCTGGTGCAGGAGGTGCTGGGGCGGGATCCGTTCAGCGGCCATGTCTTCGCGTTCCGCGGCAGGCGCGGCCATCTGGTGAAGCTGCTGTTCTGGGACGGCCAGGGGCTGGTGCTATATGCCAAGCGGCTGGAGCGCGGGCGCTTTGTCTGGCCGGCTGCGCAGGGTGGCGTGGTGTCGTTGACGCCGGCGCAGTTGTCGATGCTGCTGGAAGGGATCGACTGGCGGATGCCGGCCTGGACGGCACGCCCGGAGATCGCGGGATAGCGATCGCGGTGTACGTTTCCGCTTGGCGCGACGCGGTGCGATGAGCCACGATTCCGACGTGACCTCGTCGCTCGACATCGCTGCACTCCCCGATGATCCGGCGGTCCTGCGTGCGGCGCTGCTCGCGGTTCTTGCTGAACGGGACGGTGCGCTTGCGGAGCGCGATGCGGTCGCTGGCGAGCGTGATGCGCTGGTGGCGCAGAACGACCGGCTGCGCCATCTGCTGCTGAGGCTGCAGCGCATGCAGTTCGGCCGCAGGTCGGAGCGGCGGCAGCCTGACGGGCAGCTGGAGCTCGGCCTGGCTGATATCGAGACGGCGCTCGCGAAATCCGATGCCGAGGCCGAGAAGCGCGACCCGGAGCTGCGCAAGAAGGGAACGGCCAAGCGCCGGGCCGGGCGCGGCGCGCTGCCGGCCCATCTGCCGCGGATCGAGGTGGTGCTGGCGCCGGAGAGCACCGCCTGCCCGTGCTGTGCGGCGACGATGGTGGAGATCGGCGCCGACACGTCGGAGCGGCTCGATGTGATCCCGGCGCAGTTCCGCGTGATCGTGACGCGCCGGCCGAAGCTTGCCTGCCGGTCCTGCGCCGGCGTCGTGGTGCAGCGGCCGGCGCCCGCGCGCCTGATCGAGGGCGGGCTGCCGACCGAGGCGACGGTCGCGCACATCATGGTCTCGCGCTACGCGGATCATCTGCCGTTGTATCGCCAGGCGGGGATCCTGGCGCGGCAGGGTGTCGCGGTGGACCGGGCGACACTGGCGGCCTGGGTTGGGACCGGTGCCGCCGAGATCATGCCCGTGGTGCGGCGGATGAAGGCGATCCTGCTGGCCTCGCCGCGGCTGTTCGCCGACGAGACCTCTGTGCCGGTGCTCGATCCTGGCCGCGGCCGAACGAAGACCGGCTGGTTCTGGACGATCGCGCGCGACGACCGGCCCTGGGGCGGCGCAGACCCTCCGGCGGTCGTCTACACCTATGCGCCGGGCCGCGGGCGCGAGCATGCCAGGGCGCTGCTCGGCGGCTATCGCGGCATCCTGCAATGCGACGGCTATGCCGGCTACAAGAGGCTCGCAGCCTCGGGGACGGGAGCGGGCCCGGCGGTCGTGGCGTTCTGCTGGAGCCATGCGCGGCGGCAGTTCTACGACCTCGCGCAGAAGGCCGGGGCGCCGGTCGCCGAGGAGGCGCTGCGCCGCATCGGCGCGCTCTATGCCATCGAGGCCGAGCTCCGCGGCGCCCCGCCCGAGCAGCGCCTGGCCGAGAGGCGCGCCCGCAGCCGCCCGCTGGTCGAGGAGCTGTTCGCCTGGTTCGAGGCGACGCTGGCGAGGCTGCCGGCGCGCGGCACGATGGCGGAGGCGATCCGCTACGCGCTGAACCATCGTGATGGCCTGCTGCGGTTTCTCGACGATGGCCGCATCGAGCTCGACACCAACAGCGTCGAGCGTGCCGCCAGACCCGTGGCGCTCGGCCGCAAGAACGCCTTGTTCGCCGGCTGCGACGAAGGGGCGGAGACCTGGGCCGCCATCGCCTCGCTGATCGAGACAGCAAAGCTCAACGGCGTCGATCCGCAGCGATACCTGACCGACCTGCTCACCCGCCTCGTCGCAGGATGGCCGCAGAGCCGCATCGACGAACTCATGCCGTGGCGCTGGGCGAAGACAGCCCAGGCCTGGACCAACGCTCCGCCAGGGACCGCAGGGCAACGGTTACGGATGTCCGGAAACTGGGCGCGGAGCTTGCGATGGCGGCCTGCGATCGTGGTCGCCCCAGGCGTTCCTTGCGCGGCAGGGCAGCAAGCCGTGTCCTCCGCTGCGCAAGTCCGCCTTCCGGTTCACCGCCGTGCTGGCGGACGCCTGGCCCGCGATCCCGGAGAG
>JBDNCK010000370.1:0-2511 GCA_046719675.1 Sphingomonadaceae bacterium
CTTCGACGACAGCCGGGTGGAGGGCGAGCGCGGCTTCGAGATCGACGGGATAGATGTTGAAGCCGCCCGAGACGATCATGTCCTTGGCGCGGCCGACGAGCTCGAGAAACCCGTCGGCATCGAATCGGCCGAGATCGCCGGTGCGGATGAACACCCGGCCATCGGGGTGGACCCATTGGGTGGCCCGCGTCGCCTCCGGGCGGTTGGCATAGCCCGTCATGGTGGCGGGCGAATGGCCGACGATCTCGCCGACTTCGCCCGGTGGCACTTCGCGGCCTTCCTCGTCGAGCAGCAGGATGGTGTGGCCGGGAATGGGGTGGCCGACGGTGTGGAGCTTGTCGGGATGGTTGTGGGCGACGAGCACGGTGCCGCCGCCGCCTTCCGTCATGCCATAATATTCGATGAGGCCGCCGGGGAAGCGGCGCAGCACCTCGCGCTTGAGCGCGGCCTCGAAGGGGGCGGAGGTGCAGAACTTCAGCTGGAAGGAGGAAAGATCAAACCGGTCGAAGCCGGGGTGGGCCAGGAGGCGGCGGTATTGCAAGGGCACCAGCATCGTGTGGGTGGCGCGGTGGCGCTCGGCCAGCGTCAGGAAACCCTCCACGTCGAACTTCGGCATGAGGACGAGATGGCCGCCCCAGGCAAGCGTGGGCAGCGCTGCGACGAGGGTGGTGTTGGAATAGAGCGGTGTCGAAAGAAGGGTGACGGACGTGGCCCCATAGCCGGCGGCGCGGCCGCCGGCGAGGTGCGCCCAGCGCATCCGATGGCTGTGGACGATGCCCTTGGGGACGCCGGTGGTGCCGGAGGAATAGATGATGTTGAAGGGAAGCGCCTGCCAGGCCGCGTCGGGAAGGTCGGCAAGCGGCGCGCCTTCAGCGGGGAGCCAGTCTTCCAGCGATTCGAGCGGGATGGTGCGGGCCGCAAGCGTTTCGGCTGCAAGGGCCTCGCGATTGGCGGCGTCGGCGAAGAGGAGGGGCGCGCCGGAGTCCGCGATCATCGCGGCAAGCTGCGCGGGCGTGGCCGAAGGCGGGAGCGGTGCCACCGCGATACCGGCGACCAGGGCGCCGAGATAGAGGGCGACATAGTCGGGCTGGGTTGCTGCAAGGATCGCGATGGTGGCGCCGGGGGCGAGGCGTTCGCGCTGGAGCGCGGCGGCTACCCGGCCGGCGCGGCTGCCAAGCTCGGCCCAGGAAAGCGTCGTCTCGCCGACGGTGAGCGCGGGCGCATTCGCGCGGTCGCGCGCGTGGGCGAGGATGAGGGCGCCGATCGGCTGGAAGGGGGGTGCCTCGCTCATGCCAGCAGCGCCGCGATGGTGGCGGCAAGCGCAATCGGCTGGTCGGCCATGACATGGTGATGGGCGTGCGGGATGCCGACGAAGCGGGTGCCGGCCGGCGCGAGGCGGCGGATGCCGCCAACGATGCCGGCAGTCGCCAGCAGCGACTGCTCGCCCCAGACATAGGCAAGCGGTGCCGTGGCGCCTGCGAGCAGCGCATTGGGGTCGCCGAAGTCGAAGGCCTGCCAGAGGAAGGGATCGAACTTCCAGGTGAAGCCGCCCTCCACTTCCATCAGCGAGGAGCGCGCGATGAAGTCGGTGATGAAGAGATGCGGCGAGGGCTGGACGGGGGACCAGCGGAAGCGCCCAAGCGCTTGCGCCAGCGTCGGATAGACGCGGTGGGGCTTGAGCGGCCGGCGGGCGGTGTCGCGGGCGCGGCCCATGAAGCCGAAGGGCGTGTCGATGACGATGGCCTGCGTCACGCGGTCGGCATGGCGGGCGGCAAGGGCGGCCGTGGGCACGCCGCCGAAGCTGTGGCCGGGAACTCCGAAGCGTTCCCCATGACCGGCCGCGTCGGCGGCGGCCAGCGCCTCGGCGAGGAAGAGATCGAGGCTGTAGGCCTCGCGGTGGGCGCTGTTGCCCATGCCCGACCAGGAGAGGGCAGCCACCCGCCGCTCGCGCGCGAGGAAGGGGGCGATGAACCGCCACCAGTCGGCGTTGGCGCCATTGCCGTGGAGGAGGAGAAGGCCCGGCCTTGCTGCATCCTCCGGCCCCCACGCCAGCCATTCGACGGGAGCGCCGGCAACCTCCACGAAGGCGCGGACATGGGGGGCGGCGATTGCGTCGCGGAACCAGGCGGGTGCCTCCGGCTCGGCGCCCGCGAGATGGCCAAGCGGGCTTGCCAGGTGCGGGTCGGCATCGGCCGGCCTCGGCTCGGGCGCGTCTGCAAGGCGGGCGGATGCCTGGTCCATCAGCTGTAGGGCCGTTCCTGCCACCAGGGGTAGAAGTCGGGCATGTCGGCCGACACCCGGTCGGGATAGGCGGGGGCGCGCTTCTCGAGGAAGCTCATCACGCCTTCCTTCGCATCGCCCTGGCGGCCGCGCGCCCAGATGGCGCGGCTGTCCACCTTGTGGGCTTCCATCGGATGGTCGGCGCCGAGCATCCGCCAGAGCATCTGGCGGGTGAGCGCCACCGAGACGGGCGCGGTGTTGTCCGCGATCTCGCGCGCCAGCGCCCGGGCC